>JAGLQD010000472.1 GCA_023136985.1 Candidatus Sabulitectum sp.
GTGGTGAGAGTCTTGCCGGTTATCGGATATGGGAAGATCATTCATACAGGGGTGACGCACTTACAGGAGAACTTACCGTTGGTTTGCCCATAGGTCTGCCGGGAGAATCAGGTTTATTACTGTCAACTTCAAGAAAAATAAGCGGGTATGACCGATACGACAGCAGAGGGAACTGGGACAACAGCTACAGAGATGTCACAAACTTTGTTTCTAAGTTAACATGGAAGCCAGTTTCAGGCTCCAGGATTCAATTCGGCTTTTACTACTCTGATGGTGAGCGGGGGTGGAGAGACTGGCAGTGGTCAAGAATACCTCAGAATTTTGTTGATGATGGGGATACACTGTACTATGCCAGACCTCAGGAGGAGGCTCTTCCAACCAGGGACATGACCATCAGCGGGATTAACTTCTCTGCAATGCAGACTCTCTCCTCGTCCTGTTATTCAGAAATTCAGTTATCAAGGTATACAACCGAAGAAGATAGAATGCTCAGAGACTCTCTTGGTGACAGGTTTGGAGAAGACTGGAGTATGGAGGAATGGTTTGAGTACCAGGCTCCCGATTATTACCTGGACAGAGACACTTTTCACAGAGCAGGGCACCATGCCTGGATACGACATCACTCGAGTACCGTCATGAACCAGATGAAGTTCAGTCTTACCTGGCTGCCAGGTATACATCATCAGATAAGAGGTGGATATGATGGACAATTCCTGGAAAGTGACGGGTGGGATGTTTATGCCCAGCCGGGTCAGGCAGCATGGTTTTCTGAATGGACAGGAAATCCAACTGTTCACGGTATTTACCTTCAGGACAGGATTCAACATCTTGGAGGTCTTACCTGCCTTGCAGGGTTAAGACTGGATGGTCTGGATTCAGGAATCGACAGTATTGCCACAGCATGGAAACTCAGCCCGAGAATTGGAGTATCGCATCCAGTCAGTGAACGGGATATGCTCCGGGTAAGCTATGGTCATTACTTTCAGATACCTGCATTGAGCCTCTTGTACTGGAATTCTCCCTCACCGGAGGCTGGATCCTTTCAAGGGGATCCAGGGCTTGAACCGGAAGTAACAACAGGATATGAAATCGGTTTTAAACACATTTTCTCTCCAGATGTTCTTCTGGATTGCGTTTTCTTCTACAAAACCATGGATGGTTTGATAACAACTGAAATGCATCAGGGAACAGGAGATTTCTTCCAGTTCGGTAACTCTGAAGAGAATGGAACCGTATCCGGCTTTGGGTTATCAGTAGATGTCCAATATGACAGATACTGGAAGGGCACCACAAACTACACATATTCAAGAGCGCTTGGTTACAGCTCTTCAGTAACAGCAACAAGAACAACTGAACTCGGCCCATTGAACTGGGATCAGACACACACAATGAATGCAATCCTCTCACTGTCAGTACAGCAGGGTGACAGGTTTCTGGGAGTTGACTGGCTTGAGGGGCTTGCAGCGAATCTAAGGTGGTCGTTCGGCAGTGGGATACCGTACAACAATCAGGAACATGGAGTCTATACGTTAAACCCCAATAGCGAAAGATATCCATGGAAGATGAAAACGGATCTAAGGGTTGAGAAAAGATTCTGGACAGGATTTGGTACTTTTGCTCTCTATACAGATGTGTATAATCTATTTAACAGAATGAACATAGATCATATATATGATGTTATGTGGTATGAGCAGGATCTGGATGGAGATGGATCCCCGGAATTAGATCCTTCAGGGCCGTATGGGAATCCTCTTGCATGGTCTCCTAAAAGGCATTTTCAGTTCGGGCTCAGGTACGACTTCTGACATCATCCAGCTGATCGCCACTTGACATACCTTATAAGAGTATTAATATACCCAATATGAGTAACAATTCGAATGAGCTGCTTGGAGAATGCCTTTTCGGTAAGGTCAGAAGAAAAGTACTCTCAACTTTTGTTCTTAATCCGGATCGCTCGTTCTATCTGCTTGAGCTTATCAGATTCCTGGAATGTGGTCGTGGTGCTGTTCAGAGAGAGGTCAGCAGACTTGCAAAAGCTGGTATAATTACGCGAACCAGGGTTGGCAATCAAGTGCATTACACCACAAACACAGACAACCTTATCTACAAAGAACTCAAATCGATCTTTTCCAAAACTACAGGGCTTCTTGAGCTGCTTGGTGCCGATCTTCAAAACTGTACTGATAAACTTGGAATGGCATTTATTTACGGAGATTATGCAAATGGCACTGCCGGAGAGAACTCTACGGTTGATCTTATGGTAATAGGTGATACAACAATGGATGCTGTGCGTTCGTGTACAGCAGCGTTTTCCACAGAAGCTGCCCGTGAGCTGCACATAACGGTTCTGGCCGTAGCGGAATTGAAAAGAAGACTACTTTCCAATCAAAGCTTGATCAAGGATATTCTCGCCGACAAAAAGATATTCCTCTGTGGCGGTCACAGGGAACTTCAGCTCTTGTCAACCACTGGAGATGATCTTTTCGCAGGGATATTTTAGTACTCTGTCAAGCAATAGCTGACGCGTCCTGCTGGCTCTCCAGAGCACCAACTGCGTACTGGTTCAATTACATAGCGGTGCTATGCTCATAAACCAGTGCCTTGCTGGAACTCAGGATAGCTGCGCATTACATCGTCACTTATTATCTGACAGAATACTAGTTCCTTGCCGACAGAGAACAAACGGACAATATTCAGGGAACAATAACATAAGGTGGCATGAGTATGACAAATGTTAGTACCCGTTTTCAGGAGGATGTGACAAGAACAATACTGGAGCTTCGAAAAGCCATTGGTATTGTTATAAGCAAGCTCCCTGAAAGGATAGATAGCCCTCATGATGTTTATCAGGTGCTTGGTCTGGACAAGAAGCTGGGATGGAGAATCTACAAGATAATACATGAAGATGATTTGTATTTTGCTGCCCAGTTTGTTCCCGGAAAACATTCTTTTGGTCGATTTATAAAAAGCTGCAAGTCCAAAGGGGTAGAAAAGCAAATTCTCGAGAATGCTTTGAATGCTGTTGAGGAATTCTATGAGATAATTGAAATACACTCCGGTGACAGACAGTCCATGGACATGATGCTTATGGCCAGCTCACGAGATGGTAAAGATCAGGCATACAACACTCTCAGAAAACAGGCGTACTACGCTCAGAGCCACCTTCTTGGTCTCCAGGCGGAAACACAGCTGGATGCCTGGTTCTTTGGCCCATCGGCTATTGATGGAATGCTTGATGTTGCGGAAGTAAAGGGTCTTTTTGACATAAGAAGAAATCGTCCTGGGGTAAAGTGGGTTATTGATACTCCCTGTTTCTTCACCGGTAATGAGAGTAATGAACAGTTTTTTACAGATACCATTGATCCCAGCATAAAATGCAACCTTCTGGAAAATGTTCCTTTCCTGGAAAGGTACTGCAGTGACCCTCTTCCATCGTTAAAAACAATCACTTCACACAGTTGTGGTCCTGTGTACGAGCTGGAGGATGGCCCTGTAGGTAATACAAACCTTATTGATACTGTCACAGGAACTGTTTCTCGGGGAATTTTTCCGGTTAAGCCAGACGAAGAGGAAGAGCATCACGAGGTGTCTGTGAAGATATACACTCCTGTTCAGAATATGGTGCTGGATCTTTTCTTCCATGAGACCATGGCAGAGACAATGGCAGGTAATCCCCAGGCGAAAATGCTCTTCGATTACTATACCCGTGGCGGTGCACTGGCCTATAGATCAGACAGAGATCACATTCCTATGAACATTAAGCCCATCATGATCGGTACAGGTACCAGTTGTGCGTATACGCCTCTTATTCCCAAATACTCCGAAATGCTTGCAGATGTTTTCCAGTGTCTTCGCTGGGATCCCGATGAGTTCGTGGTGTATAGAACAAGGGTAGAGTTCCCAGTTGTTCCTTCATCACTTTACTACACCGATGCCATGGTGAGGAAAGACTAGAGCACCAGGGTCATTCCTCTTCTCCCATTGCTCTGCGACTTGTTTTCAGCGCACACAGGTGCCCGCACATTGAGCAGACATCCTCATCGTCAGGCAGTGCCTCATTCCTGAATTTTCTTGCAGTTACCGGATCCATGGCCAGTTTGAACTGCTCTTTCCAGTCAAACGAAGCTCTGGCATCAGCCATGGCGTTGTCCAGATCAATGGCTCCGGGTATTCCTCTTGCGATATCTGCTGCATGCGCTGCAATTCTCGCTGTTATTACACCAACACGAACATCTTCAATGTCTGGAAGTCTCAAGTGTTCCGCAGGGGTTACATAACAAAGAAAGTCAGCTCCGTTCCAGGCTGCGATGGCACCACCGATTGCACTGGTTATATGGTCGTAACCTGGAGCAATATCGGTAACGATCGGGCCCAGTACATAGAAAGGAGCACCGCCGCAAAGGCTTTTCTGAATTCGTATGTTCTCTGCGATCTGATCCATCGGCACATGCCCCGGGCCTTCTATCATGGTTTGAACACCTGCGGCCATGGCCTTTTTCTGAAGCTCGCCAAGGGAGATCAATTCTTCGATCTGTCCTCTGTCCCCGGCATCAGCAAGACATCCTGGACGAAGACCGTCTCCAAGAGAATAGGTAACATCGTATTCGCGAAGTATCTCTGAGAGTCTGTCAAACCCAGTGTACAACGGGTTTTCCTCTCCTCGTTTTTCCATCCACTCAGCCATAAGAGAACCACCACGGGAAACAATTCCCATCCTGCGTCCCTGGGCACGGAGCAAAGCTACTGATCGCCTTGTGACGCCGCAGTGAAGTGTAAGGTAGTCAACTCCGGCTTTGCAGTGATCTTCCACTGCGGAAAAAATTTCTTCCGAGGATACATCAGCCACATCGCGACCTTTGTCCATTGCTACGCCGAAGACCTGGTAGACAGGCACAGTTCCCAGGGGTACCGGGCTTGCTGCTGTGATGCTGTCCAGTATGGTTTTCCAGCCGGTGCCTGTTGAGAGATCCATAACAGTGTGAGCCCCGGAGGAAACTGCCATCTTCAGTTTCTCGAGTTCCTCTTCCATTGATTCGTGATCCATGGAGCTGCCAATGTTGGCGTTTATTTTAATTTTGCTTCCACCACCTATGATACATGGGTCTGGAATTGCTCTTGTGTTGTTTGATGGAACTACTGCATGTCCCGCTGCAATTTTCTGAAGCGCATCCTCCAGAGAAAGATGCTCGTATCTAAGTGCAAGGCGAACAACATCGTTTGCCTTTCCCATTCGTGCCTGTTCAATAATCGTATTTGACATATCAACCTTTCTAGTTCTTGATACCGGCGATTTCGCCGGACATGAATTATAGTTTACTTTTCAGTGAATCGCATTTAATCAGGAGGGTACTATGATCTGCACTGTTTTATTTGCTCTTGTTGCAAGTGTTCCATCTTCTCAGCAGGCGCTTGAAGCCATGATAGAGGGTAACCCTTTTCCTTCAAGTCAGGATTCTGTTCTTATGGAATACGGAGATGACTTTCTTTTGCCCGAAAGCCCTGAACTTGTCAGGTTTGCCATGCTAAGGCAGTTTCACAGGATGGCGTTTCAGCTTCCCGGTGAACCGGCAAATCAACTGGCTGAATACATCAATGAGAACTGGGAATTGTTTGATACGGATACAAAGAATCTGTGGCTTGAATTTGCAGGCAGAACAGGAATTGATGTTCCTCACCAGGAAATTTCCAGTGACAATCTTACTTCTGTATTGAGATACTGTGCAGAGAGTGGTAATCAGCCCCCGTTGCTGGATACCGGAGACCTTACAGACCTTACAGACCTTCAGAGACTGTACTATGTGAATTCGCTTTCTCCGGATGATGCTGTGGGTTTCATGGAAGACAGTTGCTGGGCAGTTAGAAATGCTGTGATACAAAGAAATCCCGGCACCGCTTTTCAAATGCTGAATGATCCATCCCTCTATGTGAGGATGAACGCAGCTCTTGCAACAGGCAGAAGTGATCTACTCATTGAAATGGCCTCCATCGAGGGCCCCATTGGACATATGTCACTGGCTGGAGTGGGTCAGATCCCAATCCTGGAGGATTCCCTGTATGGAAGCCTGAACAGGGCGGCCCGGCTGTCTGCACTCATGGCACTTTTTGATCTGGGGTGGAGTGTTCCCGAGAATAGACTTGATTACCTCCTTGCAGATGAATACCTTGTTGTGGGTGCTGTAACTGCAGATGAAACAGGAATAAGTTTTGCTGAGCCTCCGAAAGGAACCCTTCCTGAAGAAGCCCCTTCCATAAATGATGTGCCGGATCAGATTCTTCTTGTTACTGATGCAGGTGAATTCGAAATGACCCTGTTGAAGGAAGAAGCACCTTTAACATGCCGCAGTTTCTGGTACCTTGCGGAAACCGGATTCTATGATGGAATCTATTTCCACAGAGTTATTCCGGGATTTGTAGCTCAGGCCGGCTGCCCTGAGGGGAATGGCTACGGTGGCCCGGGATATTTCATTCCTGCTGAAAACAACACTGTGGCCTATAGCAGAGGAGTGGTTGGCATGGCTGACTCGGGTATGGATACCGGAGGCAGTCAGTTCTTCATAATGCTTGACAGTCAGAGGCGACTGGACTGCCGCTACACGGCGTTTGCAGTTGTTGATAACCCGCGGTGTCTGGACGATATCGAGATCGGAACAAGGATACTTGAAATTCGTCGGGTAAATCCTTAGAATTACCGTAACAAAACACAGTAAACCTTCACACACAGCGGAGAGAATAAATGACAGAGAAGAAAGTGCTTGTTACCGGTGCCATGGGGCAGATCGGCAGCGAGCTGACCCGGGAACTTAGAAAAAGATATGGTTCAGAGAATGTTGTTGCTACCGATATTCGTAAACCTGAAGGCAAACTTGCGGAATCAGGGCATTGTGATGTGCTTGATGTTACAGACAGAGCAGCTGTTTTTGCTTTGATCCGGGAATACGGAATCAATACCATCTACCATATGGCAGCTATTCTCAGCGCCACTGGAGAGAAGCATCCGGCACTTTGCTGGAATGTCAATATGAACGGATCGATCAACATAATGGATGCTGCTGTAGAGCTTGATCTGGGAACAATTATTATTCCCAGCTCGATCGCTGCATTCGGACCTGAAACCCCCAGATTCAACACTCCTCAGGAGACGATTCTAAAACCCAAGACCATGTATGGCGTTACCAAAGTCTGCGGAGAGCTTCTTGGGGACTATTATGTGAAGCATCTCGGGGCTGATATCCGAGGCCTTCGCTACCCGGGTATTATCAGTTCAGAAACTCTTCCCGGCGGCGGTACCACAGATTATGCTGTTGATATTTTTTACAAAGCTGTAGAAGACGGCAGATACACCTGCTTTGTCAAGGAAGAAACAATGCTTCCAATGATGTATATGCCCGACTGCATCAAGGCAACAATGGATCTGGCAGAAGCAGACAAGGATAAGCTTATTCATGCCTGTGAATACAATCTCAGTGCATTGTCATTTACAGCTGGCGATCTGGCCGCCGAGATCAGGAAACATGTACCTGGTTTTGAAGTGACTTATGAGCCGGACTTCCGTCAGGCAATTGCCGACACCTGGCCTGCATCCATCGACGATTCTGCAGCCAGGGAAGAATGGGGATGGGCACCGGACTGGGATCTTGAGAATACAGTCAGAGATATGCTGGAGAAACTTCGCGCTGGTACTTTGTTAAGCAATAGCTGACGCGTCAAGTTAGGTTTTTTTTAGAAAGGACCGATATGAAAGTACTTGCTTTTATTCTACTGCTGTTGCCTCCTGTCTCTTTCGGAGCCTCGGTGGTCAGGACTCTTGATGCTCCGGATACGAGCATCTGTGGACTGGCCTGGGGGGAGGGCATGCTCTGGTGCCTTGATGATATTTCCTCCTGGGTTTATGGACTCAATCCTGAAACGGGTGATGTTGAGGTGAGTTTTGAGTTCTCGGGTTACATGGACTACACTCCGGCAGGGCTGGCTTATAACGACGGCACTCTGTACGGCAGTTTCATAAACGGTACAGAGAGTACCCGTGTGTACTGGTACAGCACTTCCGGGACTCTCGAGGGTTCCTACGACCTCTGTTGAAGCAACTGGACCCCGTCGGCGACGGGGCTCGGATGGAACGACGACAGACTTTACGTAAGCACCACGGACTACTACTATGAAGGATGCTATTCCCATACCTGCAATGGACAGTGGCTCCTGAGCAGACAAACGTACATAGACGAGTACAGTAGCACAGAGATCGGTTACGACATCACCTATCTTGACGGTAACATCTGGATGGCGAATGACAACGCTACAAGCCCTGTCGGCTGCTACCAGCAGACATCTGGAACGCTTATTGACAGTCTCACCTCGGATATCGGGATCGGTTCAGAGATACGAGGCGTCACCTGCGAAACCGGCACGGATTCTCCGTACCTATGGGTGAGCAACCAGACCACAGACGAACTCTACAGGATCGACCTATACACTGAAGCCAACGATGACGATGAATCTGAACCTGTCCTGCCGTATCCGCATCTCTCCCTCAGTTCCAATCCCTTCTATTCGTCAGTCATGATAACCGGAAGCGGTTTCTCCAACACCTCCGTTCTGGAGATACATGACCTGTCAGGCAGAAGGATCGAGAGTTCGAGCTTCTCCGGCACATACTCGTGGAATGCCGTCGGACTGCCGGCCGGTGCATACATAGTGACCGTCAGCGACTTTGAAGGCAGAAGGAAGTTCTTGAAACTCCTGAAACTCTAGTTCTCACAGCTGTCCAGGCCTGGCCTGGCAGAAAAAGCCCTGCAGGCGGAAGCTCGCAGGGCTTTTCCGGATGTTTCATAATATCCCTGAACTCGTCCATTCTGTTCTGATTATCGCGCCCGGATGAGTTAGGTAAGGGGATCTCCGTGAGAACTCTGCTAACTTTTGCTCAGTACAAGCTGCTAATTGTCTTCATGAGGCGGCCAGGGATGGGTTTATCCTTTGAAATCTAAATCTTCACGCATACAATTATCAATGCATTTTTGCCAGTAGAAAACAATCTGGATCTACATTCTGGTATCCAATTGTTGTCCGGCTCAGCTTTTTTTGACCAATTTCAGGTAAGAACACTCATCACACACCATTAACAGAAAACACAAAGAGAAGCTTTGCTTAGTTCACAGGGTTGTAAGCACACGGGGCGTGTGTTACCAACCCTTTACTCGTTATCCTTCTATTTGTACACTTCAACAATCTCCTATATGGCTGAACAGACCATTCGAGATCAGAGCGGGTATGCCGCAAAGAATTCCACCCATTGGTACATCAAGGCAGTTCTCAAAGATTGCAGTTGCTCCATTGGGCAAAAGCCCCATAGCGGCGTAGGATGATACTGGAATGCTGTCATTATCAGGTAGTAATAGGTTGCATTCATGTTGAATCGTTTAAATGGCAGTTTTTGAGAGACAAGCACAACTGGGATATCGAGATAATAAGCTGCACCGAGCGTTAGCACGAAAATTCTTAAAGGTGCAGTTCACAAGCTCATCGCTGCCTCTGCCAAAATAGGTTTCAATAATTATTCCAGCCTTCAGCATATCACCATGCCAAGATTAGTGTAAATGATCGAGCCATGCTTTACAAAGTCCATAAGGTACTGTCCAGTCTCATCGGTCTCCTGGGTACAGTAGAACGCTCTGAGAAATTCACCCTAAATTTCCCGTCAGATTATACCTACACCGGCATCGGCACGGCAAACGCCTTGTAGATTTCTTTCTGCCGCCAGGTCAGCGGGAGTTTAGGTTATTATCTGACAGAGTAGAACTCATTGACGCAGGGAGCCTCTTCCTTTATCATTCAATCAGGCTAGACAGGCTAGACAGAATGGATGAAATAAGAAAGAAGGTTCTTGTGAGTAAAAACTATTGGCAGCTTCAGGATGCCAAGAACAAATTCAGCAGTCTTGTTGAGCAGGCGCAACTCTGCGAGCCTCAATTCGTAACAAAGTACGGCAGGGAGGTTGTAGTTGTGCTTTCCATAGAAGAGTTCAACAGAATCACTGGACCGGATACTACTCTGCTGAATTTCTTACGCAACTCACCTCTGGCAGGAATTCACACGAATTTCGAAAGAACTAAAGAGATTCCGAGAGATGTTGAGTTATGAACTACCTACTGGACACCTGTGTTATCTCGGAAATGACAAAAAAGGATCCCAGCCGGAATGTCACCGGATGGATATCTGAAATAGAGGAATCGCATTTGTTTCTCAGTGTTTTTTCCATAGGAGAGATTCACAAAGGAATTGAGAGGCTATCTTCCGGCAGAAGAAAGGAAGAGCTCAGCAACTGGGTAACTTATGATTTGACGGAACGATTTAGAAATAGAATTATTGATTTTGATTTGCACACAGCTGAGGCATGGGGAAAAATTCAGGCACAATCAGAGCTGAAAGGCAATGCACTGCCTGCAATTGATGGCCTTATTGCCGCAACGGGTATTTCGCATGATCTGATCGTGGTAACACGAAACACTAAAGATATGGAAATCAGCGGAGTAGCCCTGCTTAATCCCTGGGAACCACGGCAATAGGCAGCAGATGCTGCAGAATCAGAAAGATTAAGATGAATCTTAAGGAGCTTTTGGGCAGGGCTGACTGGTGTGATGTGAAAGATTGTCTTGTCAGTGCCTATCCAGACAATGAAAACAATCTCGAAGGATTTGAATTGGTATTCCTGAACCTCTCATCACTGGTTCCATGCAAGACAGAAATGCATCTTTTCATAGAAGAAACTTTCACTGAAGGAATTGATGATGAACCGTATGTAGATATCCGGGGAAGAAATGGTACTCTGAACAGGGATTTGCCGGATTTCAAATACATGGGGAAGCCGGATCACCACGAGTATGCTGAT
>JAGLQD010000473.1 GCA_023136985.1 Candidatus Sabulitectum sp.
GTTTACGGTAGCGAATTCTACAGTATACTCTGATAAAGGATTCTGGTTTATCCGTTGGCCGTATCAGGCTCTTCAACAATCCTGTACCCCAACTACCTGTATTCTGATCTGCCTGTTACGGGGGCGGTTGTCATGATCGATGACTACTATCTGCTGCCAGGTACCGGTTAGCAGTTTGCCCTGTTCAATGGGAATGGTAATACCGGGCCCCATAAGGGTTGCTCTCATGTGGGAGAAACCGTTGTCATCTCCCCATGTTTCCGAATGCCTTGATCTGATCGTTTCCGGTACCAGGGTGTTCAGGAGTTCCTGCATGTCCAGCACCAGAGCCGGTTCATATTCAATAGTGGTGATTGAGGCAGTGGAGCCGATTGCAGTAATTGACACTATACCGCTAAGTATTTTCGAGTGGGTTACCGTTGTCTGAACCTGTTCGGTAATATTCACAATATCAGAGAAGCCCTCTGTGGGCACGGTTATTGTCTGACCCGTTGTCATTGGATTACCTCCTGTTTGATTATGATACTGGAGTATAAGAAATATGCGGTTCTGGAACTTCCATGGGAATTCGCTCTAAATCTGTACAGTGGATTCTTATTTTACTTTCTTGAGAGGAGTTGTTTTGAAGAGGTTTGTTTTTCTATTTCTTGCTGTACTTGCCGGAGCTTTGTTTGCAGGCAATCCCGAGCAGTCTTTTGATAGTCTTGTTGATGCCATGTATGCAGGTGATGCCCAGGGCTTCAAAAGCTGTCTTTCATCAGAATCTGTTGCGTTTATAGATATGATGCTCATGGTGGTGAAACTAAAGCCTGAAGAGGCGGCAGTTGAGATATCAGGTGAACTTAATATGGAAGTTACCGCTGAAGATGTTATCGGCTGGAATTCCACTGATCTGATTGATACCGTTCTTGCATCTCCCAGGTTTCTGGCTGAACTGCCCCCCAGGGAAGATATTGTTGTTTCAGGTTACGAGATCAGCGGAGACAGCAGTGTAGTTTCCTTCAACCTTGCTGGCCTGCCTCAGCCTTTCGAAATTCTGATGATCAAAAGTGGTAATAGCTGGAAACTTGATCAGAGTGTGATACAGGCAGAGCTGTAAACCGCACCATTCTCATATTAAGGAGTTTGCTTTGAGAATTGCTATTGCTTTTTTTCTTGCTGTTATTTCCGGGTCGGCTTTTGCCATGGATCCGGATCAGGCTTTTGATAACTTGATCGATGCCATGTATCAGGGGGATGCAGAAGTTTTGATGAGTTATTTATCTACTGAATCCCTGGGTCTGATCGATTTTATACTTGTGACGCTGAAAGATGAACCTGCAGAAAGCATTGCTGAAATGAATGAAGAATTGGATCTTGGAATAACGGTTGAAGAAATAGAGAGCTGGACTTCGTTTGATTTTGTTGAAGTATTTATAACAGTCCGGCTGTTTGTTGATGAACTGCCTCCCAGAGAAAACCTGCTTTCCTCCGGTTTTGAACTGCATGGAGACAGCAGTATCGTGTTTGTAGGTGATGACTCTTTGAATGTCAGGCGGATACTCATGGTGAAAGAGGAAGATGACTGGAAGCTGGATCAAAGGGCTATCGGCTCTTTCATGATGTAGTTTTGTCTCTTCAACAGACTCTGTATTTGAGAATACAGTAAAGCCTTTTCCTTGTCAACAACACTATCACTGAAGTATTGCAGATTCATTTTCCTTCCAACATACTAATGTGTTCGTTCTTATTCTTTCTTTCTTAAAAAAGGCAGGTTATCATGAGTTGTACCATGCAGGTTGTTCTGATCCTCTCAGCTGTATTCTGTTCTTCCATGTTCGCAGAAGAACCTGTGATAACAGTGCTTGATAACGGGCTTACAGTAATAACTCAAGAGCTGCACTACGCACCTGTGATAGCATCAGTTGTTGCCTATGGAGCCGGGTCCAGGAATGAGTCCGGAGCTGATCTGGGAATAAGTCACTTCTGCGAACACATGATGTTCAAGGGAACTGCCGAAATGCCATATGGCCGGTTCTGGCAGATAGTGCAGAGGGACGGCGGCTTCAGCAATGCCATGGAAGGCAGGGATGTTACCTACTACTACCTGATGCTGCCCTCCACCCGGGTGGAGGATGCATTGATCATAGAGAGCGACAGGATGGTAAACTGTCTGATGGACTCAGCTGAAGTTGTTTCAGAGATAAATGTTGTTCATGAAGAAAGGCGAATGAACAACATAGACAGTGCTGATGGTGCATTGCTGGAGGCCCTGTATGGAATGGTCTATACTGAACATCCATATGGAAAACCGGTACTGGGCTATGACGAAAATATCCTGGGATACAGCCACCATATGGTAAGGGAATTCTATGAAACCTACTACTGCCCTTCCAATGCAGTACTTACTATTGTGGGGGATTTCAATACCCAGGAGCTGCTTGCAATGGTGGAAGATTACTTCGGAGGCATCCCCGCAGGCAATGTCGCCGCTGAATATGTTGCTGCTGAGCCTCAGCAGACTGAACCGGGATATGTTGAGATAGACCACACCTCAAACCTCCAGAGATTTGCCTTGTCTTTCCGCTCCACATCGGGAACCTGCCCTGCGAACCCTGCCATGACAATGATAGCGGTATACCTTTCCAGCGGACGATCCGGCAGACTGAGTCAGTTGCTGCTGGACACCGAGCTTGTTTACGGTGCATGGGCATTCAAAGACAACGATGTTGATCCGGGGTTGTTCACCATCTATGTCACAATGAATCCCGCCGAAGAGGGCGGAACAACGATTGATGATATTTCTTCCATAATCTGGAGCGAGCTTGATGATCTTGCCGCCAATGGGATCTCTGAAGAGGTTCTTGATGAATTGCGTAACAAACACCGTGCCCGGGAAATACTGAACAGCTCATATCCCCTGTCTCTTGCCACCGGCTACTGCCTCTCTTTCTCCAAATTCGGCAACCCTCTCTACAGAGCCGAACAGATGGAGCTCATGGAACAACTCACCTCTGAGGATATACGACTGGCTGCCTCCACATATTTCACAAGGGATGCTGTTAACCTTGCTGTTCTCATACCTTCCGAAGATGGCGGAGCCGGTGGTATAAGTGGCCAGGATCTGCCCACTGGTGTTCAGG
>JAGLQD010000474.1 GCA_023136985.1 Candidatus Sabulitectum sp.
GGTGGAATGGTCTTTTTCTTACAAAGAAATTCGGTCCAAGAGTAAGGTTCTCTGTGGTAACCACTGATCTGGAACTCCCTGTAGAAGAACCAGGCAGGAAAACTGATTTTCTCTCTTTCTGCAATATCTGCAGAAAGTGTGCTGTCTGCTGTCCCAGCAGGGCCATCAGCAGAGACAAACTGGAGAAGCTCAATGCAGACAGATGCTTCATGTACTGGAATGCTGTTGGCACCGATTGCGGCAGATGTCTTGCAGTGTGTCCCATGGGGCATTGCTGGGGTGTTTTAAAAACGCTTGCACTTCGCTCACTGCTTGCTGCAATATTGTTGAAAAGAATGGATGATCTTTTTTACGGCAGAAAGCCTGGTTCCCTGAAGTTAAAGCAATGGATGGGGAACGGATAGTGAGTACGGTATTGCTTGTCGGTGCGAGTAACGATGCGTCAAGGTATTCGAACAAAGCTCTTTACAGGCTTATTGCTCACGGACACCGTGTTATTCCGGTAAATCCATATTCAGAGATCGATACCGCAGAGCCAACCGTTCACCATCTTTCAGAAGTTGATGAAAGAATAGATATTGCGGTGATTTATGTAAGGGCTGAACTGCTTGAACCAGATATTGAAGAACTTGTTAGAATTGCTCCTTCCACTGTGATATTTAACCCCGGAGCAGAGAGTATTGAGATGAAAAACGAACTTGAACGCAATGGCATTGGAACTAGAAATGCCTGCACTCTTGTACTGCTGAGCATAGGTCAATTCGACCTGGAACAGGAATGAAATGATAGAAAAAATAATTATTGCCTCCCACCAGGATATCGAGAATTACAACGGCAAAGAAGTTGGAAGATCTCCCTGGAAAAGGATAACCCAGGAAAGGATCAACGCTTT
Organism: Candidatus Sabulitectum sp.; assembly: GCA_023136985.1. Lineage (GTDB taxonomy): Bacteria > Fermentibacterota > Fermentibacteria > Fermentibacterales > JCC-6 > Sabulitectum. The sequence continues at coordinate 893 of JAGLQD010000474.1, forward strand.
TGCAGATGCCACAGACGACCATCAGTGGATCCACACAGACAGAGAGAGAGCAGCTGCTTCACCATTTGGTGCAACCATTGCACATGGCTTCCTGACAGTTTCACTGCTGCCGTCTCTTCTCGATGAGATCATCGAGGTGCGTGATTCAGAAATGACTGTGAACTATGCTGTTGAGAATCTCAGGTTTGGCACTCCCGTGCTTGTGAACAGTGAGGTTCGACTGATCTTGTCGGTGATCAACCTTCGTAACCTAAGAGGTATCACCCGGGTTACTCTTGGTGTTGAGATGGAGATAAAGGAAGAGAAAAGACCGGCATACAAGGGAAGCATTGTACTGCTCTACCATTTTAAGCAGCATACTTAACAGACTGTGGCCTGAAACAGTTAACCAGGTTTTTAAACAACTTACAGGTCCGGGAACATATCCTTTAGTGACACCAGGGTAATTGAAGAATTATCTTTTGCATACTTTTTCATGTATTCCGAAAAACCTCCAGCAGAAAAGTATATGAACTTTCCACTCAAGGCGTGGTTTGCCCAGCTTTTTCCTGAGGCTGCGAGATCTGTCAAGTTTCTTTTAAGATGGAAATGAATATCCGGGTCCACCGGTGAAGAAGACCACTTTACTTCCCCGGAAAACATCTCTCCGCTGTCAAATCTGCCAACAATATCAATTTCAATGGAACGCCTGTTTTTGTCAGTTCCTTCCCAGCGGTTGCAAGTTGCAATCACTGGCAGGTTCATATTGTTATTAAAGCGAAGAAGTGCCTGTCTGGCCACATCTTCAAATATGAGACCGGTATAAATGTTTAAAGAAGGTAGAATTGATTTTTCCCATACATTACCGATCAAATTCCTTTCAAGTCTGCTTCTGTTTGGTTCTATGAACCTGTGCCAGAAACGCAAAGAATTATCTGCAATTCGATATCTCCATGGTGCTTTTGGAGTAGCTCCATAGTTTCGCTCCCGGCAGATCAAATCCAGGTTCTCCAGTACTTCCAGTGCTCTTCTTGCAGTATGCGTTTTCCCTTGCAGCCCGGCGGTGGATGAGATACCGCCAAGTTGTCTCTGGCCTGATGCGATTGCCCGCAATACTGCATCGTATTCTGCGGAATTACGAATGCCTTTTTCACCGGAAACTATGTTCTGCAGTTGAACATGAACCTCTCCTCTTGTTGAAAGGAGTATTCGGCTGAGTGATTCGCGGAGGTTCTCGCCCTGTTTAACAGCAGAAAGGTATCGCGGCAATCCACCAAGCGCACCATAAAAGTAAACCAACTCTCTCAAACTTAGCCATGGAAGCATTCTTGAAGAATCATAGTAGTCGAATGGTCGGAGTCTGGAGGACCAGGATAATCTGCCGAATATCGGAGAATCTGCTGCCTGCAGTGATTCCATTGTGGCAACCTCTGAGCCGCAAAGAACAAGAAGCATGGATGAGTCGTTTAATTCTCTGTCCCATATTGCCGTAAGCTGAGATACGATATCGTCTTTTTGTCCCAGGAGGTACTGGAACTCGTCAAGGATGAACACCGGAGATTCACCATTTGCGTTCTGAATTTGAGTCTGAGACATTAACCTGAAAACAGAACGCCAGGTGGGGTAGTCTTCTGGTATAAGTTCTTTGTTGCTCCATTGCCTCAATTCATCCAGAAGGTCTTTTCGGTTTGTCTCGGAAGTAGTGTCTGCAGCAAGAAAGTAAAAAGGGTTTTGCCATATGTTGCCGAGCAGAAAAGTTTTTCCTACTCTTCGTCTCCCGTAAAGAAGTGCCATTTCAGGCTTTCCTGTTTGAGACAGTGAATAGAGTTCATTCCTCTCATTATGACGATCAACAAGTTTTCCCATGCCAGCTCCTCTTTTGTATTGAGACTATGGTCTAATAAGAGTATAGTGTCAATAGACTATACTGTTAATGCTGGCTGTCTCTCTCGATCATGGACATTTGATGCTGTTGTTACTGCTGCCCGGGAGGTTGAACAGCTTTCTGTATGGTCTCTTCAAGGGACAGCTCCGGTTTCCAGCCGGTGATCTTTTCAACTTCATGCTGCTTGCAGAGCCATTCTGACGAGGTTATATCACGGGCTTTTTCCCTGTCTAACAGCAGACGGCT
>JAGLQD010000475.1 GCA_023136985.1 Candidatus Sabulitectum sp.
ACAGCACCGATGCGGAGGTTCAGTTCCGGATGGATCGCCTGCACAAGAGATGTTTTCCCTGTGGCGGATATCCCTGCCAGAGCAACGGTTTTGCCTGCGATGAGCTCTTTGAATTCTTCTATGCCCAGCCCGGCCACTGTGCTGGTTTTCAGAACGGTGTATCCTGCCTGACTGCCGTAGACTTTCTCAAGGAGTTCCGGGTCTGCGGCATCTTTGGTTCCAGCAAGGTCAATTTTGTTAAGAACAAGAGCTGCCTTCAGACGATTCCAGTTGGCAGACGCAAGAGCTCTGTCTATGAATCCCCGCCGCAGAGGGGGGCTTGCAATAGAAGCCACCACAACCACAAGGTCGATGTTGGCAGCTAGTACCTGACGCCTTCCAGTGGGAGAAGTGCGTTCAAGGCATCCATTTCTGTCAAGAATTTCTTCCACATACCAGACGCCCTGCTTGCTGGCTACTCTTGCAATGTCTCCACAGACGGGGTTTTTGAATTTGCGGAAGATGTTGCTGGAAACCCTTGCCTTGGCAGCTTCGCCGCTTGGGAAAAGCAGGGTAACGCCTCTTTTTCCAGAAGAGGCTATTCTTGCAAGCTCAGTCTTTGTGTTAGAAATATTTCACCCCTGGCAGTTAAGAATATTAGCACTCAGTCAGTTTCAGGTTCCATGAATCGAATAACAGTCTCTCCCTCACAACCCCAGCCAAGAACTTCTCTGACCCTCTTTTCCATGTACAGCGAGTCATTCTGCAGAAGAAAGATGACATTGTTCAAAGAATCAATCTCTGCTGTGGCCAGCTCGTTCTGGTCAACCATGGTGTGAACTTCGCTCTGTATCTCTGTAATGGCCATGAAGCCGTTCCTGTTGAAAAGAAGAATGGCCCCGGTTACCAGGAAAACAGCTGTAAGAAGCATCGCTGTGAGTAATCTGGTTTTCCTGCTTTCTTCCGGCGGTGGTTGTCTTTTATACACTTACTACCTCTTAATGACGCTCATTCCTGCAAATTCGGCGCTGGCTTCAAGAGCTTCTTCAATTCTCAGAAGCTGATTGTACTTCGCAGTTCTGTCTGTGCGGCAGGCAGAACCGGTTTTGATGAAACCGGTGTTGCGGGCAACGGTCAGGTCAGAGATGAATGTATCTTCAGTTTCGCCGCTTCGGTGGCTTATAACTGCCCTCATGCCACTGCGATGAGCCGTATCAATAGCATCAAGGGTTTCAGATACGGTTCCTATCTGATTAAGTTTAATGAGAATAGCATTTGCAGCTTTCATTTCGATGCCCTGTTTAAGCCTGTCTACATTGGTAACAAAAAGGTCATCTCCAACAATTTGTATTTTATCACCAATTTTATTTGTCAACGATTTCCATGCTTCCCAATCATCTTCATGCAAACCGTCTTCAATTGATACAATTGGATATTTATTTGTCAGTTTTACCCAATAATCAATAAGTTCTGAAGATGTTAAATCTCTATTTTGAGATTTGAAATGATATATTTTTTTTTCTTCATTATAAAATTCTGAAGCTGCTGCATCTATCGCCAATACAAAATGTTCTCCGGTTTTATACCCGGCATTTTCAATAGCTTTCAAAATTAGTTCAATAGCCTCATCATCTGATTTCAGATCAGG
>JAGLQD010000476.1 GCA_023136985.1 Candidatus Sabulitectum sp.
CTGCATACAGGGTAGTATGCATTAAGGAGCTCAAGTGTCTGGATTGCGAGTAACTGCATTCTGCGGTAGTCCGAGAAAGGGCGGAAATACAGAGACCCTTCTGCGAAAAATGCTTCAAGGTGCCGAGTCGACGGGTGCTGAGGTTGTTTTCAGAGACCTGAACAGTATGAGCATTCGCGGATGCCAGGGGTGCGACTGGTGCAAAGAGAATGAATCTGACTTTTGTGTAAACAAAGATGATATGCAGACAATCTACAAAGACCTGGTGAATTCAGACTCTGTGATTATCGGAAGCCCTGTCTATATGTTTCAGATGAGTGCGCAGACCAAAGCGATGATCGATCGTTTCTTCGGACTTCTTCTTCCCGGTTTTAAATCCAAGATCGAGGAAAAGAAACTTGCACTGGTTTTTTCACAGGGAGCTCCGGAGGACTCTTTCAAGGACTATATCGCGGCTACGGAAAAAATGCTGAGTTTCCTGAAATTTAATGTCACCGATGTTCTTGTTGCGCCAGATTGCGGGGATTACGGATCAGCTGAAGGTAAAACCGATCTTATGGCGAAAGCTTTCAGAATTGGTGCTTCTCTACTGGATTGACGGTATGTCTTCCATGGCATAACCCAGATGCTTGCCCTGCCATGTGTCTCTGTACATTAATTCCCGTTTAACCCGGTTCATTACTGCCAGTTTGTTAATGGCCCACTCAGGGGCAACAAGCATTCTTGGCGGGGCTTCTCCGGTAACTCTTTGAATAACGATATCAGGTTTCGTCCGCTCAATAAAATCCGTTGCAAGTTCAGCATACTCGCTTCTGCGCATGAGGTTAACTTTCCCTTTGTTGTACAGCTCTGCCAGCCTGGTGTCTTTTATGATGTGCAGGTTCTGAAGTTTAACTCCAGCTGTGCCGGACTTGTTTACCAACTCTACTGTTGTCATTGCTTCTTTCCTTGATTCGCCGGGGAAGCCAAGGATAACATGAGCTGCTGTTCTTATGCCTCTGCTGTGCAGTTTCTCGAAGGCTTTCTCTGAATCGTATACAGTATGCCCGCGGTTCATCCGGAGGAGTGTTACGTCACATCCACTCTGAATCCCAAGTTCTACCCATACGAAAGTTTCCCGGGACAGATCTTTGAGCAGATCCATGACATCTTCACTTATGCTGTCTGGTCTTGTACACAGAGAAAGCCCTCTGATACCCGGGAAATCAAGAGCTTCCCGGTACATTTTCTCGAGACTTCCTACATCTTTGTATGTGGTTGTGTAATCCTGGAAGTAGGCAAGGAAATGATCTGTCTCGTGTCTTTCCCTTACATACTCAGTTGCCAACTCAAGCTGTTCAGTAACTGTCATTTCAGGCTTGTAGTGCTTTGGCTCACTTCCTATGGGATTGCAGAAAACACAACCTTCCGTACCCAGTGACCCGTCACGGGTGGGGCAGGTGAATCCTCCGGCAATACTTACCTTGTAGACCTTGTTGCCAAATGTGTTTCTGAAGAAAGCATTCAAGCTGTAGTATCTGTTCTTGTTCAATTTGCACTCATTTCCTGTTGCGGGAATTATAATAAACCCATGGAAAAAGCAGCAGAGATCTTTTTTGAGCATTTTGGTCTTTCTCCAGGCAGAAATGCAAGTGACATACACCGAATTGGTGAGGTCTTCGGAGAAATTCCATGGGAGAATCTGACTAAATTCCTTCTTCGTGCGTCCGGCGAGAATCGCCCGAGGCTTGCAGGGGAGGTCATGGCGGACCATGTTGACTCTGGAGCTGGCGGTACCTGCTATTCTCTTACCGAAGCCCTTGGTTCTGTTATTTCCGCATGCGGTCTTTCTGTCAGACCTCTTACAGGTCACATGAATCACGGAAAGAATATCCATTGTGCTCTACTGGTCGAGGGGGAAGCAGGCAGATTTATTCTGGACCCGGGTTATGTTGTTCCAGGGGCTGTGGAGCTCTTGGATTCCGGTGCAGGTGAGATTGAGACTGCAGGCAGAAAGATGTTCTGGACTCCTGTAAGCGGAGGCTGGGAACTTCATACTGTTGCGAACGGAAGGAAGCAGAAACGGTACAAACTGGAGTCAAGGGTGCTTTCCCGGTCTGAA
>JAGLQD010000477.1 GCA_023136985.1 Candidatus Sabulitectum sp.
GCCCTCAGGTAAAGGCTCAGTTGCTTTCGGGACGCCTACGGTGCAGGTCAAGTTGCTCTCTATCTCGTCCGTGAGGCGCTACTGCTCAATGCCTATTCCCGGACAAGCTCCCTGCGGATTGTATCACTTGCCGAAGGTCTCCAATGCTTCTCTTGTTCTTATTGCACAGTTCTCCCATGTGAGCTCTCTGGAGAGGTCATCCCGTTTCTCCTGCTGTTCGGCAGTCACCCCCGAATCCAGAGCTCGATCGATTCCATGAGCAATGGATTCCGGATCGGAAGGATCAACCATCCATGCTGCTTCAGAAAAGAACTCGCCCAGCCCACCGGTGTTTGAAGCAACCACAGGAAGGCCCCAGGTAAAGGCTTCAGGCACTGTAAAACCGAACCCTTCATGGTGAGCCGGATGAACAAGACAGTATGCTCTGGAATACAGATCGGCAAGTTTCCTGTCTGTTGTAAAGCCTGTAAAAGTAACTTTATTCTGCAGACCAAGCTTCATCGATAATTCCTGGTATTCATCAGCCCGAAACTCTTTTTTTCCCGCAATTATCAGAGGCGGTACATCTCTTCGCTGAAGAAGCAATGAATACGCCCTGAGAAGACCATCAATATTTTTTCGAGGCTCAACTGTTCCCACGGTAAGAATGTGGTCTCTGGTTTTGCCGGCTGTATGCATTCTTGAAAAATGATCAATACCCAGCGGTGTAAGAAAAACCTTGCCTTCGGTTGCGGGAAAAATATTCAAAAGGTCATTCATGGTTGACCTGGAGTTTACAAGAATACAGTCCGATGAAGATGCCAGTCTGGCAAGACGCTGTTTCCATACCTTTGTGTCGGAATCACATTTCATGTGTCCGTAAAGTATCGGGCCAAGATCATGTACCATATTTGCCTGTTTGAAATGAGCAGAAGGGGGTAGCAACAAACCATTAGCACTGTGTACCCATTGTATGTTTGACTTCCTGGCTCTTATACCAGGGATGAAATGATCTGTAATTCTTTTTGGAAAAGGATGGTAGCGGATCAGTTTCTCTACATTGTCAATATCAGGAGGATTCTTTTTCGTATCTCTCCACATCCACAATTCACAATCCTGCCCTGTTCTGAGCCATGCAGAGATCAGCTCCAGCCCGTATCGGCCTATTCCAGTGTACATCAGATGATCGTAGTCTATATTGAATGCTATTTTCATAATGATTCCAGTATTTCTCCAAGCCTGCTTGCTCCCTGTACGATGGTTCTTTCTTTTCTCGTAAACAAGACACCGTTTGATCCGATTATTGATGCAGCCCCGGAGTCCTTCAGAATATTCATCAGAAGTTCTGCCCCTTCCTCCGGATCTCCCGAGAAGAGGAATCCAGTCTTTCCCTCTGTGATGTTGTCCACAAAGCCACCTTCCTGAATGGCAATAACCGGTGTTCCACATGCCATGGACTCCAGAGGAACCAGCCCGTATGGCTCATTGCGCTGACAACAGATCACCGCCTGGGCTTTGCGGTACATTTTTCTGAGGCTCATTTCTGAGATATCTCTACTGATCGCGATCTTTACAGAAAGAGAATCGGCCAGAGAATGGAGTTTTACGCTGTACCCGGGGTACTCACGGTCAGCAATGATCTTCAGTTCCGGTCGCATATGGATTGGTATATGCCCTAGAATTCTTACAACGGTCTCGTGACCTTTGAACTTCCACAAAGCTCCTACAGAAAGAACATATCGACCTCTCTCCACCGGTTGATCCCCGGGACAAAAGAACTTTGAGTTCACTCCGGGTC
>JAGLQD010000478.1 GCA_023136985.1 Candidatus Sabulitectum sp.
GATCTACAGAAGAGCTGATGGAGTTGTGGAGGCGGCAATTGGACCGGTTCTAAGCTACTATCAATTCAATCAGCCAATGAATGATCGACTCACAGATGAAGCCTGGCGTGAGATCCTTTCAACTGAACCTCCCGCAAGACCGGAATGGACATCCAGTTACATCTGCAAATAGCTCTCGGAAGGGGTTGATGGATCGTAATGTATCCAGCAACCCCTTTCGCTAACACGGAATATTCACCATATACAAAAATGTATCTGCATTTTTTATCATGTTTCAGAAAGGTGTTGTATTGAAACCATTATTAACCGTTACGCTGGGATCGCTTGTGCTTGTTGCTTGTGGTGGAAGTGACCATGAAGCGGCATTGGAGATCACCGAGACAACTGAGGCTCAAACAATGAGCATCATTCTCGAGAAGGTTGATTCAATTGGAGTTGAAACAGGAGATCCTATGTATGTCTTCGGAGCCATTACCGATGTTGAAATACTTTCAGACGGCAACATTATGGTTCTTGATGGCAGCTATGCAAATATCCGCATATTTTCGCCTGAGGGTCAGCATCTCTCTACAATTGGCAGCAGAGGCGAAGGTCCCGGGGAGCTTTCTCATCCACAGAGCCTGTTCAACTGGCACGACGGAACTGTTGGTGTGATCGACCCCAACAGCGGTGGTGTTCAAAGGTTTTCCAGAGAAGGAGAGTGGATAGGTCTTGATCTGGCAATAAGCCATAATATTCCTGCTGATCCAATAGTAATCAGCGACAGTGAATTTGTCTGTTTCAAAGCCCGTTTTGATATGGAAGGTGAAACAGTGTACGAGGTGGCCACCATCGGCCTCTTCCCCATTTCTCTTGATCCGCGCATTTCATACTGGGAAAAAACGCTGCCCTGGGAACCATCCAATATGGGCAACCTTACACTTGAGCTTTTCCTTACAAACTACTGGACAGCAGATCCTGAAACAGGTCGTGTATTCATCTGTCCTTTCAATGAAGATGAGTACCGTATTCAGTGCTTTAACCCTGACGGCACAAGTATCGGTACAATATCCCGCGAGCATGTACCTGTAGTAAAAACGGCAGAGGATATCCAGGAGGAGAAAGACTTCATTGTATTCACACTGGGAGGGAACAGCGACAACAACCACGGTTTTAACTATGACTGTGACCCGTGGCCGAACCATCTTCCTGTAACAGGACTGTTTATGGGCCCCCGGGGCAATCTTTGGGCCAGGCGTGGAGGAACTGAGATCCCCACTTTCGATATATGGGATGAAGATCTGGAAATGGCTGGTACAGCCTCAATTCCATCAATATCCGGCAGTGGAGCAAACTGGAGGATGACTTTCGGTTCTGACTTCATTGTTACCTGGAACGAAAACCCGGATAATTTTCAGAAACTTTACATATTGAAGATCCGGTAGTACAGCAGAAGTAGTATGGAAGCTGCCCGTGATCCAAAGGCAGCTTCCACAAAAGCAGTTACAAATTCTGTTGTTTTACAGTGAAGAACCTTTCGAATTCATCTTCTAAGCTGAAGGTTGCCACCATACCGAATGAGGAAACATTCAAAGACGGATAGCAACCGGTTCCAGTGGTGTCCGCAGCAAGAACAACATGTCTGAGCAGTTCACCTTCCGGTGACACAACATCCCATGTCTCACGCTGTTCAACACCCATTCTTCGAACCCAGATATTGTCTTCTCCGTCAACGGCAAGACCGGTGACATAGGGATGTTTTTCCGGTGCTGAGATTATCAGATTGCTGGTTCCAGACTCGGTGGTGAGGGGAATCATGATGGGTAGGCGGTCCAGGGCATGCACCTCTATATCGAAGTCTTCCCTTGGCTGAGAATCCATGGTGATAGCCCTGACTAACTCGCCATCCGGTGAGAGTATCTCTATTTCGTACTCATCTGAATCGTAATCCGCAAGATATACATTTCCTGTTGCATCTGTTGCAAAGAAACAGAATTCTGATCTTAGATCAACCTCTTCAGCTCCCATTGGAAGCTGGCAATTCCTGTACACACAACCCTCCCTGCCGTTGTAGGCATTCAGGGAATAAATTCTGTAACCTCCAAACAGCTGTTCATCCTCGAATCTTATGACGATCTCTTTGATGACTACCATGGAATCCGCTCCGGATGTAACCTTCAGTGGAACACGCATGAATGCATCAATACTGCCAAGAAAATTTAAGGATGGATCAAGAAGCGTCATTCTCTGTGCTCCGTGATCAAATACAAAATACTCTCCCCCCTGAAGAAGACACATTGCCCAGGGTTGTGAATATTCACCAGGGCCACTTCCCTGCCGCCCGGAGGAAGAGAGGAATTCACCGCTTCGATCAAACATTGATATTCTGCATGCAATACCATCCAGCACTGCAATTCCTGCTGGAAGTACCGTTACTGTCCTGATATCGCCAAATACATAATTTGTATCGCCCATAAGTGTTCCCACTGTATCGGCAAAGATCAGTGTATCTGTACGGATCTCTGATCCGCTTTCTGCCATTGCAGAAGGTTTGCTGCAGCTTACAGCAAAAATCATGATGCTGGCTGTGATCCATATCTCCGGTATTCTAATTTTCATGATCAATCTTCT
>JAGLQD010000479.1 GCA_023136985.1 Candidatus Sabulitectum sp.
TCCGGTCCCCATGTGGGGTGGATATCATCAGCGGAATTCTGTGCCAGCACTTTTGAATTACTGCCGTCCGGGTGTGCTACCATTATGTCCCAGTCATCAGAAACGGAAGCTCTGTGCTGGAATAGAACCCAGGTACCGGTTTCAGGGCTGTAGGAGGGTCGCAGGATGTCTCCGTCAGGAAAGCCGGTCTGCAGCGCAGGAGTTTCCAGTGAGTCTGGGGTGTGCTGGTATGGGATTTGATACAGTCGCCAGTCTCCAGTAACTGTACAGCAATAGAGAATGCTGTCTCCTGCTACATTGTAAGTTGGGAAGGCGTTCATCAGACTGTCCTGGATGTGAACCGTAACATAAGTGTCATTGCCTGCAATTGATCTTATCTGGCTGCGAAGGCTGTCGGCATCAAGGGCCGTGTAAACAATTCTGCCATTAACGGTGTTCCAGGCTCCCAGAGGGCCCATGAATTCATCCATGCCTGTAAAAGTTCGCTCTGCAGGAGCATTAAGTCCGTCAGTTCCAAACAGCCTGGTAGAGCCATCAGCATAAGTGGAGAAAAACAGAACATCTCCATAGGGAGACCATGACAAAGCAGTATCTGCGTAGATGCCTGAAAGCCAGAGAAAACTGCCGTCCGGCCAGATCTCATCTTCTTCCGGGCTGTAACAGGAAGCTGAAAGAAGGGTTGCTGCAAGTAGAGTAAAAACTGTTTTCTTCATTATTTATCCTGTCCCATGTTATCCAATGGTTTGATATCTGCTCCGAGGTTGTTCAACCGTTGAACAATATTCTCGTAACCTCTTTCAATTTGATGTACATTATGAATGACGCTTTCACCAGTTGCACAGAGAGCTGCTGTGAGAAGTGCCATTCCTGCTCTTATATCCGGGCTGGAAACTTCTGTTCCAACCAGCTTGGAAGGCCCTGAAACAACAACCCTGTGGGGGTCACAAAGAACAAGAGCAGCTCCCATTGCAGCCAGTTTATCCACAAAGAACATTCTTGATTCAAACATTTTTTCGAAGATAAGGCTTGTTCCAGTAGATTGTGTGGCAACAACAACAGCAGTGCTGGTCAGGTCAGGAGAGAATCCCGGCCAGGGAGAATCGTAGATAGTGGGTATATCGCCGCTTCTGTCAGGTCTGACTTTAAGATCCTGATTGGCTGGAACCACAAGAACATCGTTTTCATAGAAAACTTCCACGCCAAGCCTGCCGAGACCGATCATTGTGGGTCTGATGATATTCTGCGGTACACCTGGAATTTCAACTCTTCCGTGGCAGCAGGCAGCCAGGCCTATAAAACTGCCAATCTCAATGTGGTCCGGGCAGATAGTGTGAGTGGTGCCGTTCAACAGCTTACCCTTACCGTGAACTGTTATCCGATTTGTACCCTCTCCCTGAATATCCGCACCCATTGCATTAAGCATCACTGCAAGATCCTGAACATTTGGTTCACAGGCTGCGTTGTATATAACCGTTGTTCCCTTTGCTACTGATGCCGCCATAAGCACATTTTCGGTGGCAGTGACACTGGGTTCGTCCAAGTGTATCTCTGTACCGGTAAGACCGTTCGGTGCTTCAATCTTTATCAGTTTGCCGTTGAATGAGACTTTAGCGCCAAGCATCTCCAGGGCCAGGAAGTGAGTATCAAGTCTTCTGCGTCCTATTACATCGCCACCGGGCGGGGGAAGCTGAACTGATCCTGCTCTGGCCAACAGAGGCCCGGCTAGAAGTATTGAAGCTCTGATTGTTCTGGAAAGTTCATCACTGAGGGATTCGGGATCTATATTCGAAGCTGTTATCGTAACAGAGTGAGGGTCGGAACCTTCTACTGCATCGGCTCCCAGATTGCGAATAAGGTTGATCATGGCTTTTACATCACGGATATCGGGGCATCTGTGCAGAGTAACAGGTTGATCAGTAAGAAGAGTTGCAGCGAGGATCGGCAGTGCGGCGTTTTTGCTTCCGGATGGCGCTAGAGTACCACTGAGCGTATTACCGCCCTTTACAAGCCAACTGGTTCCGGGTTTCATTTTTTTGCTCCCGTTTTGCTTAGAATTGTGTGATACAGATCGGGCTGTTCCTCAGAAAGCCACTTTTGCTTAAGCAACCACCTGATGTAATCGGGATCGTTGGCAACGGTATCTTCAACAAGATTACCTCTGTACTTGCCGAAAGTGAAAATTTTCACTTCCAGCGGAGCCACTATAAGATCCACCAGAGAATTCCAGTTGCTATCCAGGCCTTTGCAAGTTGGTTGTTTTAAAGAAATGTGAAGAAGAGATTGTACCAGTTCGGTGTCGAAAAGTGCTCTGTGCGCTTCACCTGTAATATCTGTATCAAGCTCAAAGCGGTACCTCAAAGCCTGGAGGGCATGAGAAGGGATTTCCTGCCAGATATGCCTGGAAAGCCTGAGAGTGTCGATATGCATGGTCTTATCAAAGCGATTGAACAATGAAGGATACTGTCTTTTCAATATCATGTAGTCGTAGGGAAGATTGTGAGCGGAGATGAAATCAGCCTGCTCGGTGAGTTTTCTGATCTGCTCGGTGAAATCCCCTGCTTTTCTGGAATCAGCAACCATTTTATTGCTTATCTGGTTTACTGCTGATGCCTCTGGTGGAATTGGTACAGATGGTTTTACCAGTGTTTCAAAAACCTGCTTTTTGCCTGTAAAAGAGAACCCGTCATATTCTGCCAGAAGAAATGCAACCTCGCAAACTTCCGCAGTTGACGGATCGGAGCCGGTGGTTTCGGTATCGAGGAATAATATACGGACATCACCTTTGGGGATGCTGCTGAAAAGGTCTAAAGTTTTATTCATAGTGTGGATTATAACTGGACTGCAAACCAAGGGCAAAGAGGCATTTTTTGACACAGACATAGTGGATTGATTAAACTATGGCAGATAGGAATTTAACTGTATATGAAGGGAGAAGGGATGAAGCGCTTTATACTTGCAGCACTGCTCACGGCAATGCTCCTTACATCTTGCGGCAGCGATGTCAACTCAGAAGAGGCCAGCCCGTTATCTGTGATACCGGATAGAGCTATAGTATCAATCGTAGTCAGCGATCCCGCAGGGATGGTCAAGAACATTGATGGCTACATCCAGAGCGGTGCCCCGGCTCTGGGTGAAAATGTTCTGGAGAATCTGATCTGCGAGCAATTGGATGTTTCATGCCTTGATTCCATGACCGCCCGATACGGTTTTGATCCATCAGGCGATGTGGCTTTCTGGATGGAAAGTGCCATGCCGGGCAGCATGGGAATGGCAGTCTCCGCCCCTGATTTCCCTCTGTTCCTTTCATTGATGGAAGAGATGGGAATGGAAATAGTTGTTGAAGAGCAGATGGGTGATGTTGCAGTTTACTCAATGGATTCAGAAAAAGGAACAATCTTCTTTGCAGGAGTTCAGGGAGTGGCTCTTTTGGCCATGTCCAGTGCAAAACTGGAGACCCTGATCAACGGCCT
>JAGLQD010000048.1 GCA_023136985.1 Candidatus Sabulitectum sp.
GCTTTTTCAACATTAAGAATTTTACCCCTGAGAGGCAGAATTGCTTGAAAATACCTGTCTCTGCCCTGCTTTGCACTACCCCCTGCAGAATCTCCCTCAACAAGAAAGAGTTCTGCCTCGTCTGGGCTTCTAACAGTGCAGTCTGCAAGTTTTCCCGGCAGTGATGCTGTCTCAAGAGCGCTTTTTCGTCTTGTAAGTTCCCTGGCTTTTCTTGCTGCCTGCCTTGCAGCACTGGTATCAATACACTTTTGAATTATCTTTTTTGCTGTAGCTGGGTTTTCTTCAAAGAATTGTTCCAGCCCGGAATAGACCATGGTTTCAGTAACGCCTTTAACTTCTCGATTACCAAGCCTTGTTTTTGTCTGACCCTCGAACTGAGGGTTGGAAATTTTGATGCTGATCACCGCAGACAAGCCCTCGCGTACGTCATTACCAGAGAAAGTCTGGCCTGTTTTTTTAAACATACCATTTTTCGAACCGTAATCATTGAGACATCTGGTAAGGGCCGAACGGAAACCTGTCATGTGTGTTCCGCCGTCTACTGTGTTAATATTATTGGCGAAACTGAATACATCTTCCTGGTAACCGGAATTATACTGAATAGCAACATCTGTTAAAACAAAAGAACCATCATCCAGCTTTCCTTCTCGTGTTATCTGAATAGGTGGATGGTGAAGCGGGTGCTTGTTTTCATTAAGAAAACTCACAAAAGAAGTAATTCCCCCATCATACTGAAAGTCTCGTGACTTTCCGTCTTCTGTCCTTATGTCTCTAATTGTAATGCGAAGACCACTGTTTAGAAAAGCCAGTTCTCTAAGCCTTTTAGCCAGAATATCAAAGCTGTACTCTGTGGTTTCAAAAATATCTGAGTCGGGCATGAACCTGATAGTGGTTCCTGTTTCCTGCTCATTGCTGGATTTCTCCTCCAGGGGCGAAAGCGGAACACCCCGGGTATAATCCTGAAAACAAGTACTGTTACTCTTTCGTACTTCAACATGAAGAGAACTTGAGAGAGCGTTTACCACACTGACACCCACGCCATGCAGACCGCCCGAGACCTTGTAAGAGCTATCATCAAACTTTCCCCCTGCATGAAGGGTGGTCATAACTACCTGCAAAGCGGAAACCCCCATCTTGGGGTGCATATCTGTTGGTATACCTCTTCCGTTGTCCCGAACAGAAATCCCGCCGTCTTTTTCAATGACAACCTTTATGTCAGTACAAAAACCCCCCTGGGCCTCATCAACACTGTTATCGACAACCTCGTAGACCAGGTGGTGAAGACCTGACGAAGAAGTGGATCCTATATACATGGAAGGTCTTTTGCGGACAGCTTCAAGCCCCTCAAGAATCTGTATTGATTCTGCTCCGTAGACAGCTGCGTCTTTGTCGGTCAAAATATTACCTTTCTATTAACAGGTCGGTCGAAGTACGATTTTCAAAGAGCAAAAAAGCTCTTTACCGGCCGCTTCATTCAAAGCCTTAACTATTTCACTGCTTCTGTACCGCAGCTCCATGGCCACCGCTGGATTCATTGCCCTGACAATTACAGTGGAGTCGGAAAAACCCTCTAAAGAACACATGCTGGATATCTTCCCACCGGCAGCTGTTTCCCAGAACGTTAAAGCTCGTCTTCTGGAAGAAAATTTGTCCAGCTCCAGGTTCCGCCATAAATTTTCAACCAGGCAACGAACACTTTTCATCTATCTCAAACAGTATCAGGAAGTCTTACAGGCATAACAAGAGTTAGATAATCAATATCGGCATCGTGCTCTTCTTCTGTAATAATAACAGCTGTCGAACTATCATTAAGATGAAAAAGAACATTTTCACTTCTCATGTTTCGCATGATGTCTACGATCAAATTTCCGTTAAACGCTATCTGAAGAGGTTCCTTGTCGTATACTGCCTCTATGTCTTCGCGTGCTTCGCCGGCATCTGTGTTCTCCGCATGAAGAATCACCTTGTTACGCTCTACAGTAAACATAATCTGGTGGGTAGCGGGGTTTGCGATGATCCGCATTCTTTTAAGTGCACCAAAGAGAGACTCTCTGTTTATTGTAAGAACATCGTTATTGCTCTGGGGAATTACTTTCTCATATGGAGGATAAGGTCCTTCGATCAACCTGCTGTATATGCTTGTATCGTCCACATGAAAACTGATCTGTGTTCCCTGTGATGACATATAGACGGGTTCCTCAGAGTTTAACTTTAAAAGAAGGTTGAGAGCTTTTGGGGCTATGATCGCCTCTATTTCAGAATTCCCGATAATTTCTGTCATTTTCACTTTGGCAAGTCTGTGACCATCTGTTGCTACCATTACAAGTCCTTCTGAATTCAATTTCCAGAAAAGACCGGTTAAAGAAGCTCTTATCTCACTTGCTCCGGCAACTGCATATGCTGTTTTCTTTATCGCTTCTTTAACCAGAGCCAGAGGAAGATTGATACGATCGTCTTCAGAACCCGGGTTTGGAAGAGAAGGATAACTGTCTCTGCTGCTGGATGGAAGTGTAAACGAGCTTTTTTCACAACTGACTGTTGTTCGTGAGCCACTTGTGTTTATGCTTACATCAGTTCCAGAAAGTTCTCTGACGATCTCAAGAAGTTTTTTACCGGGAAGAGCAACAGCACCCTGGGTTGAAATTGTCGCTGGTATGAGTGTAACTACCGTTGTGTCAAGATCTGTTGCAGCAAGTCTCAGCATGTCTCCTTCGGTTTCCAGTAGAATATTGGAAAGAGACGGAAGGCTGGTTTTGGGTGGAAGAGCTGAGGCAACGGTATTCAGACCGTTCAAAAGTGTCTTGTGATCAACAAGTAATTTTACCATAAAAAGTCCTCCACAAGGTCAGTAAATTAAATTCAAAACACATAAAAACAGTTATAGTAATTATAGTGTAATGAGTGTGCAAAAGTAACCCTTGGTCGCAGAAAGAGGGCAAAGGGCGTGTTGAAAAAAAGTGGAAAACAAAGTAGTGAAACAGCAGTTTTCAACAAATAGAAGTTCAACAAGGGAATAAAGAAGTAGTGCACAAAATATTAGCAGTGCGTTTGACAAAAAGTGATGTGCTCTTACGCACCAGGATCGAGTCTGCAAGCAATGAAAACAATATTGGTATGCGTACTGGCCACAGCATAGAATTCGTGAGGAGCTGGAGGGTACAGCAGCGCAATTTGATGATAATACGCTCTGATTGTGTCCGATTATGTGGTTGCTAATCCCGATGTTAAATTCTCGGGAGCGCTCTTAGACAAGAAGAGACTCTCTAAGGTCTATGATCTTCCTCTTGAAGAACGTATCATCGGCCATCATGCTGTTAATACGCTTTATTGCGTTCAGAACAGTGGAGTGGTCTCTGCCAAAAAAAGAACCTATTTCCTCAAGGGACAGATTGGTAAGGTCTCGCATTAAATACATAGAGATCTGCCTGGGCACGAGAATTTCTCTTTTTCTCTGTTTGCCTTTCAGTGTATTGGGATTAACACTGAAAAACTCAGCAACGCTTGAGGTGATAGAAGCCGGGTTAAGCCTTCTGGAAGAAGCTCCCAGATATTCAGTGGTAATGGAACGAACATTTTCTAAAGTCAGATCAATGTTCTGAATTCTTATGTTTGCCGCAATAAGATTTACAGCACCTTCAAGCTGTCTAACATTGGATTTCACAGTCTCTGCCAGATAAAAAATGATATCCTTATCCAGCACAATGTTTTCGTCTCTCAATTTCTGGTTGAGTATAGCAAGTCGGGTTTCAAGAACAGGAGGCTTGATATCAACAACCATACCGGATTGAAATCTCGAGATAAGGCGTTCAGCCAGCGGTTCAAGTTCGTGGGGTGGTCTGTCGGAGGTAACAATGATCTGGCGTCCGCGGAGGTATAGATCGTTGAAAAGGTGGAAGAAAAGATCCTGAGTTGTTTCTTTGTTAGAAAGAAACTGCACATCGTCCATAATTAAATAGTGTGAATTTCTGAACCTGTCTTTAAAACTTTCCAGAGCCATAAAATTGTTTTTGTTAGGAATCATTGCCCGCAGAAACATGGTAAGAAATTCTTCGCTTGATATGTAGCAGAATGTCTTGTCCGGGTGATTCGTTTTTATATGGTTGGCAACCGCTTGAACAAGGTGTGTCTTGCCCAGTCCAACGCCACCGTAGATAAAAAGAGGGTTGGTTGATGACTGTCCCATTTCATACGCCACAGATTGTGCTGTTGCAAAAGCCAGCCTGTTGTTCGGCCCCTGGATGAATCGATCGAAAACATAACCGGGTTTTAGAAAGTTTGAAAACAGCTCGTGTCTGGATGAATTATTCATTCTACCTACGGAAAGTGTCTCGGGAACATGTGTGAAAATAACCGAGACATCGGTGTCGCCACTTACTTCTCGAAGCAGCTCTTCCAATTTTACTTTGTAGTTGTGGGTTACAAAATTAGCTCTTATCTCGGAATCAAGGCCAATGGTGAAGACTCCGTTATTGAAGGATCTAAAAGAAGCAGTAGACAACCAGGAATTGTATATCTCAGAACCCATTAGTTTTTTTGCCCTGTCAAGACAAAGATCAAAAACATCCTCTGGCAGGAATAGCATAAAGCAAATCTCCGAATCGTAAATTGGGTATTTGAATGAAACACCACATAATATTGAAAAAAATATAAAAAACAAGTCCAGTTTGAATTCCCACAACAGAACTTGACAACTGGACGCCATTTAGATAAATTTGCGCTTCTAGTATTGATAATTAGAACAGGGCACAGTGAACTCAGATATGTGTTTACTTGATGAATACAGAGGAAGACATGAAAAGAACATTTCAACCGAGTAACATTTCAAGAAAGAGACGCCATGGATTCAGGGCGCGCATGGCAACAAAGGGTGGAAGAAAAGTAATCAACGCAAGAAGACGCAAGGGACGCAAGCGTCTTATCCCTTAATTCTTGAGAAAACTCTGTCTAAAAAGTATTAAGTCTGGATGGCAGTTCAGAAAACTCTTGAGGCAGGGCTATCGGTTTACAGGTAAAGTTTTAAGGGCAAGGTATCACAAGAATACCCTGGGTCGAGTACGCCTGGGGTTTTCTGTATCAGCAAAGACGGGAAACGCCGTTCAAAGAAATCTTTTTAAAAGAAGATTAAGGCAGTATTCTGTTGAGATAGTTGTTGAAAATGGATTTGATGCGGTTATCTTCCCAACTGTCCCACTGAAGCATACAAACTGGAAAATGATAAAGGTCGATATGGACAGGCTTGTTAAACACACAGAGAAGAATCGTAAATGAGAACAATTCTCATAACTGTTGTTAGAATATACAGGCGGGTCTTATCACCGCTACTACCCCCAAGTTGTATTTATACACCGACATGCAGTGTTTATGCGGAAGAAGCTCTGCGAAAGCACGGGGCTTTAAGAGGAATAGTTATGGCTACAAAACGAATTCTAAGATGCCACCCCTGGCATTCAGGGGGCTATGACCCCGTACCGGAGGTTGAAAAAGATGAGTGATCAGTCACGGCTGTTTCTCGCAGCTGTTCTTATGCTGGGTGTTTTGCTGATTAGCTGGTTTGTTACAGGAAAGGGAGGCAGCAGTCAACAGAATTCGGATGTTTCAATAACAGCACAGCAAGCAGAGCCTGTGTCAACTCCTGTAACAGAAGAACCTGTGAATGGGGATCTCCACCGGGATTCCATTATTCCCCAGGCAGATCAGGAACAGGAGTTTGTAAACGAAAGAATAGTCACTGTAATAATTCCCGGAGAAAACGCAGGAGAAACTCTTGTTGTAGCAAGAATATCCACATCTGGTGGAGCTGTGGAATCCTGGGTACTGCAGGATTACCAGGACCACCCTGATCTTGGAATAGGTCAGCTTGTAGACCTTGCCTATGAACCATGGCTTGTTTCCAGGAACACCAGCGGAAGCCCTGTGAATTTTGAATACACCGGGCCGGATACTGTTGTGGCTGGAGAACAGGGTGCAGTTCTTACATTTGTTGCAGGATCATCTTCGAAAACATTCACATTTGAGCGGGGTTTCTATGGATTCACACTGGAAAAGGTCGGGCTGGATCTAACTTCCACCATAGAACCTGGATCAATTCCAATCACAGAAACACAGACAACAGATAAAGGATACTTTACTGCATCCTGGTTTACAAACTCTCATAAAAAGGAAAACTCAGAAAAAATTGAGGGATTTCAAGCCACTGGAAATGTAGCATGGATAGCTTCAAGTAACAAGTATTTTACTTTAATTCTCATGCCGGAAACCATGGAAAGAGCAGACGGATATGTGGCTCCAGGCGAGGGCGGATCAGCAAGTATTTCCCTTGACGACAACAAAATTACCGTTTTTGCAGGCCCAAAGGCATACAAACTTCTAAGTGATATTGGTAGATCTACTACTGATATGATCGATTTTGGCTGGCCGATAATCAGATGGATTGGAAAACTAATTTTCCTCTATCTTACCACAGCACTGTCTTTTGTGAGTAACTGGGGACTGCGGATCATTATACTGGCATTCACCTTGAAAATTATTCTTTCGCCGCTTACCACGAAGAGTTATGTTTCCATGCAGAAAATGCAGAAGATACAGCCTGCAATGAAGGAAATACAGAAAAAGTTTGCAAAAGATCCGAAACAGCAGCAGGCAGAAATGCAGAAGCTTTACAAGGAAAAAGGCGTAAACCCAATTGGTGGTTGTCTTCCGATGTTGCTGCAGATGCCGGTATTTTTTGCCATGTACAGAGTTCTTGCAAACATGGTGGAACTCAGAGGAGCGGCATTTGTTTTGTGGATAAATGATCTATCAAGACCGGAACTGCTTTTTCACTTTCAGACTAAAGTTTTGGGGCTTGAGGGAATCGGGCTTATGGCTGTTGTTCTTGGAGTGATAATGTTTCTTCAGCAAAAGCTCACAGGAACAACTGGAACAGGTTCTGCTGCACAACAGCAGAAAATGATGATGTACATGATGCCGGTAATGATGCTGCTGTTTTTCTAC
>JAGLQD010000480.1 GCA_023136985.1 Candidatus Sabulitectum sp.
CTCCCGGCGTCTCGCCTGTGGCATGGTCCAGTTTTCAAACAGGCGTAAATCCAGGCAAACACGGGATCTTTGATTTTCTGGCAGCGGATAGAAAAAGATATCTGGCTGTTTTGAGCTCTGTAAAAACAAAAACTTCTTCCAGAAGAAATATCTTCGGTATAAAAAAAGAGGAGGTCTCCTCTTCCCTGCTTCGAATGAGCAAACCCTTCTGGAGTCTGCTTGGAAAGTACGGTATCAGATCCACAATTATCCGTGTGCCGATCACCTATCCTCCGGAACCTCTGGATGGAAGACTCTTAAGCGGAATGTGTGTCCCTGACCTCAGAGGCAGCCAGGGAAGCTACACTGTAATGGCTCCCCATGGTGACGAAACTGCTTTCACCGGAGGCATCGGGTGCAGACTTAAACAGGGTGAAAAAGGATGGTGGATCGGTTCTATACCCGGTCCTGACGGCTGCAAACCTGTTGATGTTCTTTTAAAGCAGGGCAAGGATCTGAAATGGGAAATTCACTCCGGTGATGAGAAAATAAAAGTTGAACCGGAAAAACTTTCAGGATGGCTTACTCTCTGTTACAGATCTGGAAGAACAAAGGTAAAAGGCATTGCCCGGTTCAGAATTACGAACGGTCCAGTGGTTTACTGTACAGCTCTTCATGTGGATCCTTCAAGCCCTGTTGTCCCCCTTTCGCATCCAGTTCACTATTCCAGATACCTTGCAGGTGCCGTGGGGCAGTTCGCGACACTGGGGCTGGCAGAAGATACATGGGCTCTTTCCAACGGCCACCTGGATGAAAAAAGCTTCCTCAGCATGGCCTGGGCATACTATGAAGAAAGAAGAAGGATGTTCACCAACGCTCTTACGAACGGTAAAGATGGCCTCACCGTTTGTGTATTCGACACTTCTGACAGAATACAGCACATGTTCTGGGGCAGCGGCCTTGAACCTGGAAGCGTAATTCATTCCATGTACCTTGAAATGGACAAACTCGTTGGAGAAACTGTCAAAAGAATGAAGCAGAACGAGAGGCTTGTTGTTATGTCTGATCACGGTTTCACTTCATTCCATACCTGTATTGATTTCAACAGATGGCTGGTTGATAACGGATACATGGTGCTGGAGGATGGTGTGGAAACAATTGATGCATCTTACCACGGTGTAGACTGGTCCAGAACCAGAGCTTATGCAATGGGGCTTTCCGGCATAAATCTTAACATGTTGAACAGAGAAGGCAAAGGGATAGTGAAAATGAATGAAGCCGACTCTCTGATGAATGAAATAAAAGAAAAACTGCTTATACTGAGAGACGGCGATAATTCTGTAATAAGATCTGTAAAATTTGCCAGAGATATTTACTCCGGGGGATACATCGACAGAAGCCCGGACATAATTCCTGGAACCAGCACCGGATACCGTGCAGACTGGGGTTGCGTAACAGGTTGCGTTGGAAGTGCGGTGATTTACCCGAATGACAGACACTGGGATGGTGATCACTGCCATGATTCTGATCTTGTTAAGGGAGTGCTGTTCACAAGCTGGAAACATGAGACCGATAACCCTTCCATTATGGATGTTGCTCCCACAGTTCTTAAAATGCTAGGGGTAAGACCGCCAGCTTACATGGACGGGAGAGTTCTGTGAAAAGAAGAGATTTTCTTAAGAAAGCAATACTCACCCCTGCAGCAATTGCAGCATTGAGTGCCGGTTGCGGTAAAACCACCGGACGCTCAGGTAAAAGATTGATTGTTCTCGGAGTAGATGGCATGGATCCCAGTCTGGTGGAAAGTTTTATGGAACGGGGTCTTATGCCGAACACCAGACGGCTGAAAGAGATGGGCAGCTTTAACAGGCTTGGTACATCAAATCCGCCGCAGAGCCCTGTTGCATGGTCTAATTTTATCACAGGTGCCCCACCGCCTGTTCACGGTATTTTTGACTTCATTCACAGAGACCCTGCAACCATGATGCCGTATCTTTCAATCTCGGAAGTAACCCCGCCTGACTCAACCTTGAACCTGGGTAAGCTGCGACTGCCACTGTCCGGCGGCGGTGTTAATCTGCTTAGACGGGGTACCCCTTTCTGGGATACGCTTCTTGATAAAGGCATCCCTGTAACAATGGTCAAGCTACCGGTTGATTTTCCACCTCCTGCTGCAAACAAAAATGGCCTCTTCCTGTCAGGGCTGGGTACTCCCGATGTAAGAGGAAGCCAGGGTAGTTTCACTTTCTTTACTGATGATCCAAGGTCGATATCGGATAACACCGGTGGTGGGGTGATAATCCCGGTTCGAGACTACGGCGATGGTTGCTACACATGCCGGGTTGATGGGCCTGCGAATTCTCTCATAGAGGGCAATCCAGTCATGAGTGTTGAAGTAAAGGCATGGGTGGACAGAGAGAGCAAAGCAGTAAGAATTGATATGGGAGATGCATCTGTGGTCATCGGAGAAAAGCAGTGGAGCCCATGGATGCACTTCAGTTTCTCTGCTCTTGGACCAATTTCCACGGTTCATGCAATAGGCAGGTTCTATCTGAAAGAAATAACACCAAAATTCAAGCTGTATCTGAGCCCGATAAACATAGATCCGGAAAACCCTGCATTGCCCATCTCAAGCCCAGACTGGTACTCAAGAGATCTTGCTGAAGATGCTGGTCTTTTCTACACACAGGGCTTTCCTGAAGACACAAAAGCGCTGTCCAGGGGTATTTTCGATGATGATGACTATCTTTCCCAGGCGAACATAGTCCTGGAAGAAAGAATGAGCCTCTTCCATTCAGTATTATCAAGGTACCAGGAAGGGCTGCTTTTCTTTTACTTCACCAGCCTGGACTTGAATGTTCACATGTTTTACAGATCCATGGATCCAGCCAGCCCTCTGTACGGCACCACTGATCCCAGATTTTCCGGGGTGATCGCAGATCTCTATTCCAGAATAGACATTGCTGTGGGTCAGGCCATGGAGCTCCTGGATGATAGAACCGAAATTATCCTGCTTTCCGATCACGGGTTTGCTCCATTCCGCAGAAGTTTCAACTTGAATTCTTACCTGGCTGCAGAAGGATTTGCCGATATTTCATCGCCTTACGAACGGAACAATGACATGTTTGCCTGTCTGGACTGGAGCAAGACCGGGGCATACGGTCTTGGGCTTAACGGCCTGTACATCAATCAGGCTGGCAGAGAAAAGAATGGAATTGTTACAGCCGACGACAAAAGAAGTCTGATGGAGAATCTGAAAACATCTCTGGAAAGCGCTGTGGACCCGCTTACCGGAGACAAACCAGTGAAGAATCTCTTTATTCTGGAAGACACATACCCTGGATATCAGATGCCACCATGGGCACCGGACATGCTCGTGGGTTATTCCAGAGGCTACCGGGCAAGCTGGGAAACAACTCTGGGTGCATTCCCTGAAGGGGTCATCACCGACAACATGGACCCATGGAGCGGTACCCATTGCATCTCTCCTGATATATGCCCTGGATCTCTCATTACTTCAGTAAGAAATATGCCGGAAAATCCAACGCTGACTGAGATGGGATCCATAATCAACAGCATTCTCACCGACGGGGAAGAAGATCAATGAACACACTCTTTGACCTGTTGTTGAAACCTTTCCAGTCCCTTGATCCTTTGTGGGGTCTTATGTGGATCAGCGCTCTTTCCGGAGTCATGATGATTCAGGTATTCAAGAAAACATCAGATCAGCAGGCAATCTCAATGCTCAGGCGTAAAATGGGATCGCGCGCTCTTGGAATGCTTCTCTTCCTGGAAAGTCCCCCTACAGTGCTTAAGCTTGCCTTTGGACTTATTATGGACAATTTCATTTACCTCTGGCACCTTCTCAAACCAATGCTGATAATAACGATCCCGTTTATATTGATTGCGGCACAACTTGATGCAAGATACTCTCGTGAGCCGTTGAATGCTGACTATCTGTCCACGGTTACAGTGTACTGGGAAAGCTCGATCCTGTCAGGTGAGCCCGGAGAGCCGGAAGCAGGAACGCTCATCTCCCCTGTGGTTACAATTGCAGACTCTCTTGAGCAGAGCTTCTCATTCACAGGCAGCAATGGTGTTTTCGTATTTGGCGCTATGGGCATAGATCTGGGCTCAAGTGAACCAACCGGGTCCATAATGATCCGTGGAGCTGAGAAAGGTGGTATAGTTCAGACCCTTCTTCATCCGTGGAACATGGAAGCTCCTGCGGATATCGTAAAGATAGAGTCATTTACTCAGGAAAAGAACTACCATATCTTTGGAAGCAGGTGGGGTTGGTTTACAGTTTTTCTTGTTTTCTCCAGTGTCTGGGCAATACTTGGAGCAGTGATCTTCAAAGTAAAGGTTTAGAGAGTAGGATGTTGAAATGACAAAGCTTAAATTCAAGATAGACAATGAGATGAAAGACCGGCTGGATAAGGTATCAGAAGCAGGCGGTTATTCTTCAGTAGAAGAATTTGTTCTTCATATCATAGGCCGGGAGCTGGACAAACTTGACCCTGGTGCCGACGAATCAGAAGAGGATATCCGAAAGAAACTTGAAGGCCTCGGGTATCTGGGATAGAACAGACGCAGGGCTTGCACCTGAGTGCGGTTCGGCATATTTTGTCATGAAGAAATACAGGAACGATTGGAGATTTTGTGGCTGATGCGCATCCACTTCAGGTAAAGGATCTGAGCAAACAGTTTGCCCGTAAAAGGCGACTTGGTTCAGTTCAGGCGATCTCAAGCATTTCTTTTGATGTAAGACAAGGCGAGATCGTTGGTTTTATCGGTCACAACGGTGCCGGAAAAACCACAACAATTAAGTGTGTCCTGGGGCTTCTTAAGCCCTCTGAAGGCGGGGTTTCTCTGTGGGGAAGCCTTCCTGCTGCGCCTGTGGTCAGAAAGCGAATAGGATACATTCCCGAGAATCCTGATTATGATGACTCTTTCAACCCCATGGAATACCTGAATATGTTTGCTTCCATGCGAGGTCTTTCAGGTCTTAACAGTGACTGGATGAAACTTCTGCGACGGGTTGGTCTTGCCGGTTGGGAGTCCACAGGCATCAGACAGTTCTCCAAGGGAATGAGGCAGCGGATGAGTCTTGCTATCGCGCTGCAATCCAGACCTGATCTGCTCATCATGGACGAGCCCACAGGAGGCCTCGACCCCATTGCAAGAAAAGAATTCCGAGAAATTATTCTGGAAGAGAATAGTAGGGGTGCGTCTGTTCTTCTCTCTTCTCACATTCTTTCAGATGTTGAAACCATCTGCAGCAGGGCGATCATTCTCTCCAGAGGCCGTCTAATAGCAGAAGGATCCATGGATGACCTTCTTGGTCAGGAACATCTTTTCAGAATTACCGTGATAAGCAGAAAAACAGGTAAGGAAGTCGAAGAGATCATCACTGAAGCTGACCTCCAGACTAGAATTGACTCAATGCGTCAGGATAACCTGACCATCGTAAAAATAGAGCGTGCTCTCAAATCACTTGAAGATGTATTCATGGCTGCAACAGGGGGTAGTGTGAAATGAAAGCAGTTTTCACCTTTTCTCTTATGACATTGCGGATGCTTTTCCGGAGAAGAACCCTGTGGGGGATTCTCTTGATCATTCTTCTTGCTCTTGCTGGAATTGCCTCCGTACCCAGCTTTGATGTATCCAATCAGGGGCGTTTCATACTGGATTTCGGCCTCTTTGGTATAGAAGTAGGAGCCCTGCTTCTTGCACTGGGCCTGGCAGCAACCCTCTATCCCAGAGACAGAGAGACTAGAACTCTGATGCCTCTGATAGCTGTTCCTCTTTCCAGATGGCAGTACCTTCTGGGAAGATTCCTGGGTGCTGCTCTTATTCAGGCTGCAGCTCTGCTGGTTACCTGCCTTGGGCTTATGCTTATTCTTCTGTTTCACAAACTCCCAATTCCTGGAGATCTGCTTCCAGCAACTCTGCTGATAATCGTTGAGGGCTGGTTCCTTCTTTCCACTGTTTTCTTTTTCAGTTTTTTCACTTCCCCGCCGTTGAACTGGCCATTAACCACCATGCTCTTCATAGTTAGCCAGATGAGTGTTGCTGAATTTGTTGGCCTGCTGCCATCTGCCCCCGGGCTGATGAGAGCGGTGCGGATGATTCTACCACATGCGGATGTATTCCATATAAAAGACCCCATCGCACATGGTTTTGCTATAGAACCTGTATACTTTCTGGTTGCGATATTCTATGGCCTGTGCTACTCGGCATTTATGCTCTCTCTGGCTCTGGCTGTGTTCAGAGGGCGTGACCTGAAATGATAAGGTATGTTTTTCTCTTCACAATTGTTTATCTCTCTTTCTCCGGTTGCCGCACAGACTATGATATTGCAGATGTTGCCCCTGTTGAATTTCTTGACTCCGAAGAAAACCATGAACACCTTCACGAACACGCCGATGAAGATACCTCCTGTACACATGACAGTAATGCGCATACTGACGGAGAAACCGGTGAAGAACACTCTATTGATGAACATGTTGAAGCTTCACATGCAGGCCATGATCATGCATCCGGAACCAGGAATCATGGAACCCAGTGGTTTTTCAATCAACCGTGGGCTGCTCCCTTTATATGGAGAAAGCTCTTCAGAGATTCTGTAATTTTTCTTGGTCTTGCTGTGGCTGTATTCTTTTTAAGCAGCAGAAGAAGAAGGAAGAGATGAAAACAGGAATTATTCTTCCCGCAGCAGCACTTATTTTTCTCGTACTCTCTGTGGTATCAGGCACGGCGGTGTCACGCAAAGCCAGCGTGAATACTTTTGAACACATTGAGGTGTTGGGTTCAGGTTTACAAAGGCTTAAACATTTCATAGCCAGTGCACTCTATCTTCAACTTGATGACTACCATCATATAGCACAATTTCAAGGAGCTTCCTGGACAGAAGTAACAGACTACCTTCCTCAGATGTGGCTTATTGCAAAACTGGTCCCGAACTCTACCGATTTCTACACTGACGCTGCCTACCATCTTGCAATCAACCTTGGCAGTGTTGAAGCTGGAATGGATTTCATAAGAG
>JAGLQD010000481.1 GCA_023136985.1 Candidatus Sabulitectum sp.
AATCAGTAAAAAAAGCAAAGCCGAGAAAAGCAAGGATCCCAACCAGGAATACCATTGCAATTGCTTTCTTTCTTCGAACTCTTACAAGAAATCCAGCGATGAAAACAAGAAGAAATCCAGGAAGCTCTCTTGGGACTTCCAGTGCTCCCCTGACCTCGCCGTCCACTCCCAGCTCGTTGCTGAGATAATCGGGCATAACACTCATAAAAATAGTGCTGGCAGCTCCCAGCAGAAGAACTGTAACAAACAGCTTGATAAGTGATGTTTTCATTCGTATTCCCCTCCTGTGTCAGGAAAGATAATCATGATTACAGCACACAGACAAACATGGCGATGAGATCGAGATGAGCATATACTATGGGAGTTGTAAATACTGACTTATCTGCCCTGCAGAGCCACATCTGATTACTCCTGTATGAATGGATTGAATAAATGAAAGAGCCAGTTAAAAGATCTAATGTTCCAGTTGAAGACACCTGGGATCTCACTTCAATGTATAAAACTGTGGAAGACTGGGAAAATGCAATGAGAACCGCTTCAGTGCTGCCGGAAAAACTGGCTGCATACCACGGTAAAGCTGTGACTTCGTCCGACAGCCTTTTTACAGTTGTTAAAGCAATACTTGATGCCAGTCGTCAGGTTGAAAAACTTTATACCTACGCTCATATGATTCTTGATCAGGATCTTTCTGATCCAGTTGGTAACGAAATGCATCAGAAAGCAATGGATCTTAACACCAGCCTTGCTACATCCTTAAGCTGGTTCAATCCTGAAGTGCTCTCTGTGCCGGAAAAGATCATGGTCAGCTGGATCAACGAGACTCCTCTTGCCACTTACAAAGTTTGGCTTAAAAGCATTCTTAGAAACAGACCTTACATACTTTCCGCAGCTGAAGAAAGAATTATGGCCCTTGCTTCAGATGCCACAAGGGGGTTCAGCGGAACTTTCAGCAAGTTGAATAATGTTGAAATTCCTGCAAGATTGCCTGAGATCTCCGATGAGAATGAAAAAAGAATCAAACTTTCACACGGAAATTTTGTTCCCCTTCTTCAGGGAGCTGACCGCAGGGTCAGGAGAGATGCATTCACCGGCTTTTACAGAGAGATCCGCGGGAACACTGAGACTCTTGCGTCTCTGCTGGACGGCCAGGTTCGAACGAATATTTTTCGCGCAAAAGCAAGAAACTACCCGTCTGCTCTGGCAGCATCTCTTTTTAGTGACAGGGTGAACAGGAAAGTATACGAGGCCCTTATCAGCTCTGTACATCAAAGCCTTCCTGTAATGCACCGTTACTATCAGATAAAGAAAAGAGTAATGGGACTGAAAAAGATGTATCTGTACGATGTCTATACACCAACAGTTCATGATGTTGATGTAAAGTACACTGCACGCCAGGGTGAGGAAATGACTTTGAGCGCAGTGAAACCCCTTGGAAAACTCTATGTGGATACACTTCGCAAGGGATTTAAGAACCGGTGGACAGACCGGTATGAGAATATCGGAAAGCGGAGCGGAGCATACTCCGGTGGATGTTACGACAGCCAGCCGTACATGCTTCTTAACTTCTCCGGTACCCTTGACTCCGTGTTCACAATGGCTCACGAAGCTGGACATTCCATGCACAGCTGGTTCTCCCGGGAAAACCAGCCTTACCAGACATCAGACTACAGAATACTTGTGGCTGAAGTGGCCAGTATCACAAACGAGATGCTTCTTGCAAATCACCTGAGAAGCCAGACTGAGGACAAAGACATTATCGCCTATCTGATCGACAGTCAGATAAATGATTTCAGAACTACACTGTTCAGGCAGACCATGTTCGCCGAGTTTGAGATGCTTATTCACGCCCGGGTTGAAGACGGAGGCTCCCTCTCTACCGACTGGCTGAACAAAACTTACTTCAACCTTGTCAAACTCTATCATGGAGACGCGTTTGAATACAAGGAAGAGGATCTGCTCATCGAAGCTGAGTGGGCAAGGATACCGCACTTCTACTACAATTTCTATGTGTACAAATATGCTACGGGTCTGGCATCTGCTGCTTCAATCAGCAGCAGGATCATAAACGGTGATGAAGGAGTTATAGAAAGCTACCTTAACTTCCTCTCATCCGGTGGTTCAAAACCTCCTCTAGAGCTGCTCAAAGATGCAGGTGTTGATCTGGAGACCCCGGTACCTGTTGAAGATGCCATGAATAAACTGAGTGGTCTGGTCACAGACCTGGAGAAACTGCTTGAAAAATAAACAGGGGCAACTTAGTCAATATCTTGAACTTGCCTTTAATCAGGCCAGGGAGTTTGTCTCTATCAAAGACAGTCAATTACGCTTCCTGACCTGCAACTGGTCTTTTGCCGATTTCTTCGGAATGGATGCTCCGGAGAAAGTGGAAGGGCTTCAATCATCAGATATCATGCCAGCTCTTACTGCAGAAGAAGATATCCGCACAGACAAACTTGCAATGCAGAACGGCTCAACCCTCAAAGCGATTCTTTCCTTTAACGAAGGTGACAATGAAACCCGCGTATTCAGATGTATCAAAGTACCTCTTATTGAGCTGGACCTACCAATTGGTGTTTTCTGCATTATGCGTGATATCACCAATGAAGAAGACCAGATGGAAGAGTACCGGAATCGGGAAGCTGTTAACTCTGCGATCATCCATAATGCTCCAGTAGGTATTTCAGTCCGGGATTCTGTAGGCAACCTGCTATCGTACAACAAGGCCTGGCAAAGGATATGGAACAATTCCGATGAAAGCATAAAAGCTGACATGGACAGAAAAAGAACCGAGCTTCAACTGGATGATACGGATTCATATCTAGCGGGTTTCAAAGAAAAACTCATGAATGTTTACTTGACCGGTGGTGAATTCTTTGTTCCCGAGGTAAAGACCGATAAGAAACGGGACGGCCTTGAGGTATGGGTCTCCCAGCATTTCTATGCCATCATGAATCCTGACAACTCTGTGCAGCGTGTTGTTGTTCTTACAGTTGACATCTCTGATCAGGTCTACGGCAGAAAAGCTTTAAAAACCACACAACAGAACTACAAGAAGCTTTCAGAGACCATTCCTGTGGGTGTCTTCAGAAGCGAGATAAGAGAGAACGGGCTGATTCTTTCCATGAACCCTGCTTTTAAACGAATGTTTAGAATATCCAAACCTGAAGAAGAGCAGAATGTAAGAATCTCAGATATTCTTGTAGACCGGAAGGAAGAAGCCAACATTCTTACCCTTCTTCAGCAGAAGGGCAGAATAGATGATCGTGAGATCGTTCTTAGAAAGTTCGATGGTTCAACCTTCTGGGCATCATTTACAATGAGTACTCTGACTGAAGCTGCTGTTTCCATTGCAGAAGGTGTTATCACAGATATCACCGGACGAATGAACGCATTCAAACAGCTTCAGAAAACCATTGATGGCGTTGTTCTTGCCATGAGTCGCCTTGTGGATATGAAAGATCCCTACACTGCAGGGCACCAGAAAAGAGTTGCTGATCTTGCCTGTGCAATAGGTGAAGAACTTGGAATGAAATCACACATGATCGACGGTCTGAAGATCGCAGGCATACTGCATGATATAGGCAAGATGGCAGTTCCAACAGAAATACTCACCAAACCCGGTGCTATTACCAGAAGTGAAATGCTCCTTCTGCGAGAACACGCGGAAGACGGGTACGACATACTGAAATCCATTGACTTCCCATGGCCTGTGGCAGACATTGTTCTGCAGCACCATGAAAGGATCGATGGCAGTGGCTACCCCCTGGGTATCAAGGGGTCTGCAATAAGACTGGAAGCAAAGATACTTGCCGTTGCTGATGTTGTTGAAGCCATGGCGTCTCACCGTCCTTACCGTCCGGCGCTTGGTATTGATATTGCTTTAGAGGAAATTTCAAAAAACAGGGGAGTTTTTTATGATCCTGAAGCAGTGGATGCTTGTTTGAGAATATTC
>JAGLQD010000482.1 GCA_023136985.1 Candidatus Sabulitectum sp.
CAAGGAAGTAACGATCATGGGTAACTGCTATAACGGTACCCTTATACTGCTGCAGATGCCTTTCCAGCCACGCAACGGTTTCCGCATCCAGGTGGTTGGTGGGTTCATCCAGAAGCAGTATGTCCGGTTTTTGAAGCAGAAGCCGGCACAGCGCAACGCGGCGGCGTTCACCACCGGAGATATTATCAATTACCACATCAGCTGCCGGGCACCTGAGGGCTTCCATTGCCAGATCAAGCCGGGCATCCAGGTTCCAGCCATCAACGGCTTCTATCTTGTCCTGCAGATCAGCCTGCCTGTTGGCAAGCAGTTCATAGTCGGCGTCAGGCTCTCCGAAGGCAATCCCGATACTTTCATACTCTGCTAGAAGATCAACTATGTGCTGGACGCCTTCGGATACGATCTCGCGAACTGTTTTTCCCGGTTCAAGATATGGTTCCTGTTTAAGAAATCCTATACTGAAACCGGAAGCACATGTGGTCTCGCCTATTATATCGGTGTCTTCACCTGCAAGAATACGCAACAGAGTTGATTTTCCCGAGCCGTTCAAGCCGATAACGCCAATTTTTGCACCGTAGAAATAGGAAAGATAGATGTCCTTCAGAACATACTTCATCCCATGCCTCTTCGAGACATTGTGCATTGTATAGATAATTTTCTTTTCGTCTATTGTTGCCATAGGCGGTATAATACTGAAAGCAGCCTCCTAAGAACAACACCGGCCTTACTGGTAAAAATGGAGATGAGTGCCATCAACTCATATAGATCAGCAGTTTGTTAAGAAAACTGTAGAATTCAGGGAAAGCCGTCTCGTCCGGGGTTAAATTGAGATCGTTACTCAGCATGAACAATGGAAACGTATAGTTAAGGTCATCTTCGATTTTATTGAATAACAGAATTGCTTCAGCAGCTCTATCTATCGAGTCTAATTCCATTTCCTCAAGTTTTGCAAGAACCTTCCATATCCTTTCCAGAATCCTGAATATCAGTGGCCAGTTAAACCACATGACATCAGCTTTATCCCGTAGAAATTCCTGTTTCCAGAATGTATCTTTTAAGCTGTAGAGAGCCGCCCTTCCCTGTATTCTTTTTCTAAGTCTTCCAGACATCTCCATTTCCAGGAGAGTGTTATAAATGGTTTTGGGCAAAAAATAGGTGTCCAAAGCAATCCTTCTTGAATTAGCTTCCGTATTGGTAAGAAGATAGGTCAAAACTTCACTTCTTGAATTAACTCCGAATACAGCTCGAAGCGTCATTATAAGATTCGATGGGGACATTGGATTGAAATTATATATGTCCTGAGTAATCTCCACCGTAGGGCGTAAATACCCTCTGGAAAAAAAAACTGGATCTTCCTGCCCTGCTATTGGGTTTCCATAATGGTATAGAGGTTCGCTGACTTCACTCATAGGCTGACTGAGAATACTATTCCATTTTGGCTCTGTTAATGAAAGAGCTTCCAGAACAGCACTGAAAACTTTTCCACCCTCAAGTTTTCGCTGTGACAACATTCTTTTTAGTCTTCCGGCATTCAATGACTTCTGATACCTGCTGATCCAGCTCATCATTGCATCAAATACTCTAGGGTCATTTCTGCCAAGAGTGCAAGTAAAAAGAATCAATGCTTCCGGGTCAATTACTGCTTTCGAGTATGGTACCGAATTCCCTGGAGCGCCCAGACTCGT
Organism: Candidatus Sabulitectum sp.; assembly: GCA_023136985.1. GTDB lineage: Bacteria > Fermentibacterota > Fermentibacteria > Fermentibacterales > JCC-6 > Sabulitectum. The sequence goes on from JAGLQD010000482.1 coordinate 1,686, forward strand.
CCACTGAGCCCAGAGTAAATCCAGAACAGCTTCCTGAAAATGCATCCTATAATTTATTGGCTGCATCTTCAAATCCCAATTGCCTGTACATATCAATCAGCAGGTTTCTAAACGGTTCGGATACATCATGTGTCATACACCAGTCGGCTGCAACCACAAGTTCCTCTATGGTTGGTCTCATTGCAAGCAGATCTCCAACATGCTTACCTCCACTATCCACCGATGCGTAAACCTTTAAATGAATCTGGTCAATCCTGCTTATGTAAAAAACGGTCAGATGAGAACCATATTTCTTTAAGGTGGATCTGTTGAATAATCCGTCAGGAAGCCCCATCTGGAAGAGACCACCAGAATTACCACTGGGACCGTTATTCAACCAATCACGTTCCAGGTCGAGAATTTCAGCCACCTGGATTGATGCCTCTTTAAGTGAATCAGGAAGAGGAGCAGGGGAAATGAGATTATTTTGTGAGTCTACCAGGGCAAGTATATCAACATCTCTAGTTACCCTGGAAACAAGATTCATTGCAATCATCGCCGAACCGCCACAGACAAGTATTCCAACTGGTTCTTCCCTGTTTGCTCTCAATCGATTATCAAGAAAGCGAAGTGCACTTTCTAACACTTCATTGTCTTTGCTCATTCATCTCCTTTTCTATATGTTTCTCATATACCCATTATATGTATTTGTACTACATGTGTCAATTTTTTACAGTAAAGGTTGTTGCCAGGTAATCCAAAACATCCACAGAAATGAGTAACGATTCTTCCATATTTCGCAGTAACTGTGTTCCAAATGTGGTTGAAAACGACCTCTGCTTGTGGGAAAGACAGAAAAAGTCGAATACCTTTAGGATCGCTCCATGTGGGCGTTTGGGAAGATTTGTTTTTGAAGATAAAGAAATGGCTGGCCATCAGTTTGAGAGTTGGAACACTTTAAATTCCTGGTTACTGGAAAGCTATGAGAGAGGGGAAGGACCGGCAAATCCAAGCAACCTTGAAGAGTTGATCGAAACAGCTTCTTCAGGATTTAGCTAACAATCCAGGTGGTAGGAATTCTTCAGAGTCTGATATATAATAGATATATATCAAATCGCAGGGCGATTGTTGAAGGATGCAAAAGCATCCTGGAAGGGGTTGATATGATTCTCCTTCAGTTGTTAACCTCCATAATACTGGCTTCGGTTCATTACGTTCCTACTGATTACACTTTAATACAAACCGCCATAGACGCTTCTGAAGATGGTGATTCCATTATGGTTTTACCAGGATACTATGATGGCTTCAACTATGGGGGAAAGAACGTTCATGTTGAAAGTACCCAGGGTCCAGACTCGACTTATATATATGGCTACATCAGGTTCACTAACGGTGAGAGTAGAGATGCAGTCCTGAAGGGTTTTGATGTTCATGGTCCGATAGACTATTATGAGATTCCAATTGAAGCAGAGGGTGCTGATCCATCAATTTTGGATAATGTGTTCGAGTCTTACTACTGGTCTTATACCGGCGTGATGTTTCAGGATTCTAAAAATGGCGGCATCATTAAACTGACAAATTCAAGTGCCCTTATAGAGGGCAATCAGTTTCTTAATAACAGCATCTATTGGGACTCGTTCTGGCCTTGTGATGATTATAGTATACTGAAAGGGCTTTGCATTTACATCCACCAGGACCAGCCCTCATCCATGGTAGAGATTCGCAATAACAGCTTCACAAACAACCAGATTCACTCATATGCAGTCTATACATACGGTCTCTGCATCTATATCGATGGCTACGCTTTTCTGTCTAACAATATTTTCTCTTGTAATGGCTTGGTCGCAGGTTTCTATAACTGTATCGCAACTGCCGTGTGCATCGACAATGAATCCGATGTGGTTATCGAGAACACAGTGTTCTGTTACAACCTAAATCAGACCAATAATGCCGTGGCCGTCTTGGATCAATCAGAATGCGACATAGCTAATTGCATTGTACGCAGTAACAT
>JAGLQD010000483.1 GCA_023136985.1 Candidatus Sabulitectum sp.
CTGCTTCTTCAAAAGCGGGAACCATGGCTCCGCGACCGAACTCACCAAGCATTCCACCGTCAGCGCTTGAAGGGCAATCAGAGTAATCAACTGCAGCCTGTGTAAAATCAAATTCTTCAGACTGAATTCTGCCGTCGATATCTTCGATAAGAGCAAGAGCCTCTTCCTGTGTGCGGTTGAAAGGTCCTTCCACTGCACAGCCATCGTAACAGATAAGTATATGTCTTGCTGTAACTGAGGTTACAGGTCCTTCTTCCACTTCAACAACCTCCACTGTTTCTATTTCGACTTCTGTTTCCACGTCGGCAACTGGTTCTTCCTGACCGCATGCAAACACAAGCAACAGGACAGGTATCAAATACAAAAGCTTCTTCACAATATTCTCCTTGTCTGAGGAATAGGGTTTCAACGGTGGAATATAGCCTCTTTGGGCAGTGTTGACACCGATGGAGGTCACAACCGATAGTATGGTTGTTCTTTCATGAGTATTTGATTTTGTTTCACATATATGCAAACAGAAAGGGGGGTCCTTAATGGACCGAAACTCTTACTTCAGTGACCGTGCTAACGGCATGCAACGCTCTGTGATCCGAGAGCTTCTTAAACTTACTAACAATCCTGAAGTTATTTCCTTTGCAGGCGGTCTTCCTGCTCCTGAAACATTTCCTGTGAAGTATGTAAAGGAAGCAGTGTTGAAAGTTATCGATGAGGAAGCCGGGAAAGCCCTTCAGTATGGAGCTACCGAGGGCGACCCCAGACTGCGCGAGAAACTTGCAGAGATCATGCGGAATGATGGTATTGAAGAAGCCCGTGCGGAGAATGTTCTTGTAACCACAGCAAGTCAGCAGGGTCTTGAGATCATGTCCAAGGTATTCTTCAATCCGGGAGATACCTGTATTGTTGGTCTTCCCACTTACCTCGGTGGTCTGCAGGCGATCAAGAGCTACGGTGGAGTTCCTGTAGGAGTTGAGCTGGACGAACACGGAATGATCCCTGAAAAGCTTGAGGAAATGCTGGACAAGCTTGAAGCAGAAGGAAGAAGACCAAGGCTTATCTACATCATTCCTGATTTCCAGAATCCTGCCGGCGTAACCATTCCCAACGCACGCAGGGAAAAGATCGTAAAGATAGCAAGAGAAAGAGACTACCTTATCGTCGAAGATACTCCTTACCGTCAGATCAGATTTGAAGGCGAACATCAGAAAACCTTCCAGTCCCTGGCACCTGAAAGAGTTCTGAGCCTTTATACCTTCTCGAAGATAATGCTGCCTGGATTCAGGCTGGGCTGGGCTTACGGACCTGACTGGCTTATTGATCGTTTTGTCATGGCCAAGCAGTCTATGGATCTTTGTACCCCTCCATTCAACCAGGCAATTACATACCACATGCTCGAAAATGGTGCACTGGAGATAGGACTGAAAACCACCATAGCACTCTACAAGAATCGCTGCAAGGTAATGCTTGAAGAACTGGAGAAGAACCTGGGGAATCTGCCGGGAGTTACATGGACAAAACCTGAGGGCGGCCTCTTCCTCTGGCTTACACTGCCGGAAGGAATGAACACCCAGGAATTGTTTGAGAAAGCCATAAAGGAAAATATCGCTTACGTTCCTGGAAGTGCTTTCTTTCCAAAGAATGAAGATCATCGCTCCATGCGCCTTAACTTCAGCTACAGCAATGAAGAAAAGATAGTGGAAGGTTGCAGAAGGCTGGCAAAGATCATAAAAGAGAACATGGTTTAGAGTAACAGATACCTATTGAGGAAGGGCGCTTAACCGCGCCCTTCTTTAGTTTCCCTTTATGTCATAAGTGCT
>JAGLQD010000484.1 GCA_023136985.1 Candidatus Sabulitectum sp.
CGCTTGTAACATCACTGAGCACCAGCGGTGAAACACCGGTAACAAACATTCTTGCTATAGCACCGGATTCTGTTCCATTCTTTACCGCAGCAAAAAAGCTGCGCAGAAACCCTGCCTGATGGGTAACACGCTGATACCGTTCTTTGCCGTGATGGATCAAAATGTTGTTGGCAAAGTTATCGTATTCGTCGATAAGCAGGTAGAATTTGATGTTGTTCAAATGCATAATTTCAACAAACTCGGAGAACAGGCTGGTAGCATTAGCTATTCTGGACAGATCTTCTTCAAAAGAAATACCGTCAAACATAAATGAGTAATTGCTGTAAAAGTTCTTTATAGCCCTGGCAATTTTTAAATCAAAATCCTCTTGTGTAGTTTCAATACTTTCTGTTGGAATACCGGAAAAATTAAGCTTCAGTATCGGGTAAGTATTTCTGAGAGGGGTTGGGTTCTTACCTATATAAGTATCGGCAAAAAGTTCTTCAAACCTCTCTTTTTTGTTAACATCGTAATAATGTTCCAGAATTGATAACCACAATGATTTGCCGAAACGACGCGGGCGAAGAAAAAAGAGAAACTTCGAACCAAGGTTTTCTATTGCTTTGATATACTCTGTTTTATCAACGAAGTAGTATTGATTGTTTTCTTTAATATTACCGTAGTTTGCATTGCCATATGGTATTTTCTTAATCTTTTTCATCTGCCTTCTCCTGATTCCAAATCCTCTGCTGTGTAATATAGTGCTGTAAAGTACAATACCCCAAAGCAGGTTCCCCGCTGAAGCATCTTCATTTCTCAGTACCACTTCCATGCTGGCATTGTGTTTGTTTTACCTCTGTATGCTTGAATTGACACTTCGCTATGAATGAAAATGACAGTACTCTTTCAAAGCTTCCATTGCCTCACTCAATGCCCCGTCTTTCGATTTCGACTTTTCAATATTAAACCATATGGTCATTTAAGCAGCGTCTCCATAGTTCAAGTCGGCAAGAGGTGAATGCTTTGTAGCAGATTGTAAGAAGGCCAAAACATGCGAATTTGCTTCTATGGTTGTGCTCACGCAGCTGTGTTCTTTCTCTTTCATTTGTTGAACTAAGCGCGTACCGCGC
>JAGLQD010000485.1 GCA_023136985.1 Candidatus Sabulitectum sp.
GACAGTCTGGGTCTTGACAAGGTGGAAAGAATAACCGAAGCACTTATTCGTTACTGCAGACAGCGGGGGTTTGTAGGGATTGAAATGACTCCTCCTCCAATCTCTTACTACAGAAGACCGCACAACTACATAGATTTTTCTCTGATCAAGCATGGATTTGAATATAAAAAGCGAGAGCTAACTGCAGTGATTGATCTTCAACGGCTGGGCGAGGAAATTGACCTGGGGTTCAGTCAGTCGGCCAGAAGAGGCGTCCGCAAGGCAATCAAGTCCGGTCTCCGGGTTGTTGAGGATAACGATTACTCAAAATTCTATCCTGTTCTTGCCAGCAACCTCAAAGAGAGGCACAATGTAAATCCCACACATTCTCTTGAAGAACTGAACACTCTCAGAGAACTCATGGGCCAGAATAGCATAAGACAGTTCATCGCCATCGACGATTCTGAAGAGGTCTATGCAGGGATGATAATGTTTCACTGCAATCCAAGAGTTACCCTGGCCTTTTACATTTCTCATAACGAAGAACACCAGGCCATGCGCCCTGTGAATCTTGTTTATACGGAGGTTATCAGCTGGGCCAGGAAAATGGGTTACCATTATCTCGATCTTGGAACCTATACACTGAACATGGAAGTGAATTACGGTTTGTGCAGGTTCAAAGAATCATTTTCCGCCAGGGGGCAATTCCGGAACACCTTCACAGGCAAGATATAAATTGACAGATCTTCGCACAATTCTAGCCTGGAGCGGCCTTCTCATAATGGTTTTCGGCGGAAGGCTCATGACAACCGATATTGCCGCCCAGTATCAGGTTGCGGAATCCGTGTTTGGAACCCGTGACCTCTTCACCTCCGAGGATGGCTGGCATGTATCCGGTGTGCGGTCTGACAGTTATGTACCTCACGCCCCTGGATACTCTGTAATTCTTCTACCGGCTGCAGGCATTGGGCTTCTTCTGGGCCTTGCCGCAGGCAAAGTGCTTGCGGCGTTAACAAGTGCCGTGGCAAGTGTGCTGCTTGTTCTGGCTGTGAAGAAACTGGCAGATGGCTTCATGGGCAGGGTTGACCCAGGCAGATTTCTTGTTGTAATGGTGGGAACAATGGCATTGATCTACGGTCGTATGCCATACGATGTTACTTCCGCTGCGGCTCTTGCACTGTGGGGAGCATGGTTCATGCACACAGGGAAGCCTTTTATTGCAGGAGTTCTTCTGGGTGCTGCAATGCTTGTTCGACCGGATTCTATTGTTCTTCTTCCTGTTTACTGGACCGAGGAAAAACATCTGGAGAAATTTGCCCTTCTGGCTGCCGGCGCGTTCCCTTTCATTCTGGGAATACTGGGGTACAATTACTATAGGTTCGGTTCGATCATGTCCGATGGACACTCGCAGGACCCGGCAATTGCCATAGATATGTTCAGCAGAGGAATTCCAGGTCTCTTGTTCAGCCCGGGCAAGGGATTGTTCTGGTACGCACCTTTAACTATTCTGGCAATTTTTCACTGTGGTGACTGGAGGTTCTGGAGCCCTTTTGCCTTTTCACTGGTTCTTCACGGATTCCTTCACGACTGGACAGGCGGTACTGGATGGGGACCCCGGTTTCTGTTCATGATCATTCCGGTTCTTTTCATGCCTTTAATGAGACCGGGCACAGGTGGAAAACTTTTCAGGATCCTTGCTGTAATTTCGCTGCTGATAACTGTTGCAGCAGGAATTACTGACACCAATGCTCTTGAACAGAGCCTTGGCGCAGATGAGTTTGATTCTCAGTCCAGGCAGACAGTGGTATGGTCAG
>JAGLQD010000486.1 GCA_023136985.1 Candidatus Sabulitectum sp.
GAGGAATATGGGGTAGCCCATGACAGCCACTGGGGGAATAATAGCCCGGGCAGCGTACACAGGAGTAGAGTCATCTGTCTCGTGGACAGAGACAGCCGTCTATCCTGTTGTTGGCATAGCGGTATACGGAGACTACCTGTTCGCATGCAATGCACAGCAGACACCGGACAACACCCTTATTTACAGTATTGATCCTGACGGAAGTATTGATTACGATGGAGAGTTCGTATGGATACATCCGGAAGGAGGAGATTTGTTCAAGTGTGAGTATAGACTTGGTTCCCTCTTCATTGAACAGAGCCACATGGGCTAGTATCAAATCAGCTTTTTAAGGTACTGAGATTAACTGGATTTTTTTAACGGCGCTCTGTTAACGCGCAGGGCGCCTGCTTCATTCTTCTGAAGCAATTTCCATCCACTGTTCTTCCAGCATTGCAATCTCATCTGAAAGGTATGAGTGTTTCTTTTGAAGTTCTACAAGCAGTTTTGAGTTGTTTATCACTTCCTGCTCTGCAAAGAGAGCTTCGATCTCAATGCGCCTTTTTTCATAAGGAGCTATTTTTTTCTCAATCCGCTCAATTCTCTTCTCTTTCTTGCGCCGTTCCTTGTAGGCAAGATTCCTGTCTGCAGCTTCTTTTCTCTTTCTCTCCTTTTCAGCCTCCCTGCTTGATTCGGGATTGCTTTTCTCCTCTGGCTTTTTGAATTGCTCATCGGCGAGAGTTCTGAGTTTTTCCACATATTCAGTAAAATTGCCGATGAAAGCTTTTACTCTTTTGTTCTTAACAACAAAGAGTTTTTCCGAAAGAGCCGAGAGAAGCTTCTCGTCGTGGCTGATAAGTACCAGAGTTCCGCTGTAGCTTTTCAACGCCTCCTGCAGAACGTCCCGACTGAATATGTCCAGGTGGTTGGTGGGCTCATCAAGAATAAGAAAATTGGTAGGCTTTATAAGAATACCTGCCAGGGCAAGTCGACTAATCTCGCCACCGGAGAGAACAGAGATCGGTTTCATTACATCATCTCCAGTAAACAGGTATCTCCCGAGGTAACCGCGTATCTCACCTTCGCTTCTTGATGGAGCGATATTATGGATATGCTGAAGAACGGTATGTTTCTCGTTCAGCTGCAGGTCGATTTCCTGTGAGTAGTAACCGATCTTAACAGCTGTTCCTTTTGTAAGAATTCCCTCCGTTGGATCTTCTATGTTGGCAAAAAGCCGCGAGAGAGTTGATTTTCCCCCGCCATTTTTGCCTACGATGCCAATACGATCTCCCCTCTGTATCTCAAGATTGACCCCGGAGAATACTGTATTTTTGTCGTATGCCTTTGAGACACCCTTCATCTGCAGAACTTTCGTTCCACTTCTTGGAACATCCGGAGGTTTGATGATCATGCGCTTGGGGCTTTTGTAGATGGCAACAGCATCAAGTTTCTCAAGCATCTTTTCCCTGCTTCTAACCTGAAAACGCTTGCTTTCCGTTGCCTTGAACTTTCTTACAAAACGCTCAAGTTTCTCTCTTTCGTCGTCGACTTTTCTTGCCTGTTTATGCAGCAGAGCAGCACTTACAAGTTTCTCCTTTACATAGAAAGAGTAGTTGCCTCCCCAGACTTTCATTTCGCCAAATTCGATCTCAACCACTTTGTTGGTTACTCTGTCAAGAAAAGTAGGGTCATGAGAAATAATCCAGGCAGCGCCCTTGAACCGTCTTAGAAATTCTTCCAGCCACAGTCTTGCATCCAGATCAAGATGGTTGGTTGGCTCATCCAGCAGAATCAGATCAGGGTTGTTAAGAAGAATAGCACCCAGCATTGCCCTCATCTTCCACCCACCGGAGAAGGCGTCAAGGTTTTTTTCAAGGTCTTCCCTTGAAAATCCAAGACCGAAAAGCACCGCTTGAGCTCTGGACTGAAGATTGTATGCTTCCGCAGCATGAATTCTGTCCTGCACCTGCACCAGTTCGGCAAGTACAGAAGCATTACCTGTGCCTTCCTTCTCGAGAATAGAATGGAGTTCTTCTTCCCGGGAAAGAGCATCCGCTCCATCACCTGAACCGGCACATACTGCCTCAAGCAACACGCCTCCTGGAAACTCACTTATCTGCTGGGGCAGGTAGCCAATTCTGAGATTGCCGGATTTCTTTACTCTGCCTGAGGAATGCTCAAGATCTCCTGAAAGAATTCGCATAAGAGATGTTTTTCCTGCACCGTTGATTCCAACAAGAGCTACTCTGTCACCGGCATTTATGTTAAAGGACATGTTAGAAAAAACTTCGTCTGAACCAAACTCCAGACCAAGGCCATTTACTGAAAGCAGCATTAGTTTGGTACCTCCGAGGTTATTTCCATCGGTTTGAATTGCAGGTAATCAGCAGAGGCAATTCGGTATTGTACACCTTTGTGTACCATGTTTACCTTATC
>JAGLQD010000487.1 GCA_023136985.1 Candidatus Sabulitectum sp.
AACCGCCTGCACCAGAGGTGAAAGAGATGCAGAAAGAATGAAGATCTCAGCACCATCCTCTTTGTGTTTGTTGAGAATATCAAGAACTCCCGGTCTTACTTTCTTCAACAGCAGGGGAAGACAGTCTTTGACCTCATCGTGAAGAACATCCAGGGGAAGACCGCTGAAATATCCTCTGTTCCAGCCTCTGCCTTCCCTCATGGTTCGAATTGGGTGTCTCAGATAATGGTAGAGAAATCTGATAACAACAGCTCTGGAAAGCACCTGCCTGCGAAAAAGGCCAAGGACAAACTCCAGTTCACTTGATACCGATATCAGCGTTCCATCAAGATCGCAGATGACAATTCGGGGGATCAATCGGTCACCAGGATTCCTCTACCTGTGCCTGGTGTGTTGTCAAAGGTTTCAAGTATATGAACAAGTATTCCCGGGAACAGTCTTGGGAACTCTCCATGGAAGAAAGAATGCGCAAGGTTGGTGTATGTTACAATCTGAGTAGCGTATTCTCCACAGGAAGCATCTTCAGCATCTACCAGCTGACCAATGCCGCGAACTTCGTAGGATTTGCTGTCAAGGAAAACCAGGCTTGTAACAGGGTCCTTCATAAGATTGATAAATGTATGGGTTTCAAAAGTGGGAGTAGAGTAGAGTTCCAGGCTGACCATTTTTGTAAGATCAAAATTATCCGGAGTAGCATAGAGATCCTTGAGATAGTTTATCTTTTCCGGCATTGAACCATCCATATGTGTCTGCATGAATTCAATTTTTTCTGCAATTATCTCTCTTTTCGGGCAGAGCCCCATTCCCTTGAAGGCATTGTTGATTGTGAGAATACTGTCGTTTCTTCTTGCTCCCCTTGTAGCCATGGCTGCATTGTGGGGGCCAGCAAGAGAAGGAGGTGCACCTCCCTGACCTGTGATCATTCCCAATATGTTGTCCAGCACTTCTATTCTGGCTGTAAGATTCCATTCCAGAAATTTCTCAGGCAGTTCGGCTGTGTTGTAATCACCCCACACACCGTCAATTTTTGCTTTGATAATGCCCCGGGCTTCATTCGAAACATCAACACAATCCTGTAAAAAAGAACCGCTGCTCCATAACTCCATGGCTCCCTGCTCCATCTCTCCGGCAATAGCTTTGCCTGCAATTGAAGAGAGCAGAAGCGCTCCACTGGCCTTGCCGGCCTTTTCTAAAAATTCTCTTCTGTCCATAAAAATCTCCTTAAAAGTAAGACTAACACAATAGGACGGCAGATTGTTATTGTTGTTACTGTTGTTAGAGCAATACTACCGGAGAGGAAAGTCAATTGTCCAGACTTAAAGAACTGGCTGAGAGCAGCAATCCCAATGGCTTTAAAACAGCCTGGGAGGATGCACTGAACAGTGGAGTTCCTGCGAAGGAACTTCTTGAATCACTTATTATTCTGAAGAGCAGTATGGAGGGTCGTCTTCCCCTGCATCTTGCAGAGCTTGCAGTTGAAAGAATGGATTCAGAGAATCGCGGAGATGTTCTGGAGTTTGCCTCCGGCGCAGCGAAGCTGTTTGAGCATTCATCTGTAATTGCAGGTTCTCTTGTTGAGGCCCTCAGAGATAAGTTCCTGGTTTTTGAGCCGCTGGAGATCTTTGTATCAGCCAGTGGGATTTCTTCAGAGAAAAAATTGTTGCGGGATTCATGGAAGAGACTGGAAGAACTACTCAGGTATCAGAAGGGGAGTTTTATTTTCCACAAGGATTTTGGCCCGGGAGAGATTCTGAGAGTATCCAGAAGTTCATTCACCATTGATTTCCAACGATCAAGGAACCACGACATGACAGTGGAAGCCATAATTGATCTAACCTGTCCAATTCCTGAGGATTCTCTTTATGTGAAGAGATGGAAGCAGCATGATGCTTTTGCAGTGCTTTTAAAGAATGGCGGAGAAAAGCTTCTTGAAAAAGCATTTCGAGACACATCAGTCGATAACTCGCTCAGGGAAGTAAATCTTCTTAAGCTTCTTGATGGATCCGTGATCAAACCCCGTGAGATGTGGCGAGTGCTGAAAGCGGCAGCGGCGAATTCCAGCAGTTTCATGGATATGGGTGATGCTATTATTCCAGCAGACAGTTCTTCTCTGCTTGCCCAGGTGGAAGCAGTGATTGCTCTCAAAAAAATGGCGATGTCGGATAAAACAAAAACTGTGACAGCTTTGATCAAGGCCGCTTCCACCAAAGAAGAAGCCCTGCTGGAGCAGATATTTGATAAGGTGACAAGCCTGAAAGATATAGAGAAAGGCGCGGTGTTTGAACTGGCATGGCTTTGTTCCTCCAAAGGAAAGATAAAGAAGTTCCAGGAAAGAACCAGCCATTTTCTTGAAATGAAGGCAGTGAGAGTACTGCGGAGTATAGGAGAAATACATTCGGTGCCATGCAGAAAACTTTACATGATGCATTTCTTCGCGAATTCTCCTGAGGAAGAGGAAATACAGATCCTTCTTGACAAACTTCCCAGAACACTCAGAGAGCAGGCTGCGGACTACGCAGTGGAATTCAGTCCTGAGGTACACGCAGAATACGTACTTAAAGCTTTGGACGATCCGAAGGAAACTGCGCATTTCATGTGGGCTCTTGAACGGGCTGCAAAAATGGAAGAGTACATGGAACCGGGCAGAATTGTAGAACTGGCTTTGAAGAATCTGCTTTTTGCAAAGACTGAAATGCAGAAGAGAGTGTGCTCTGTTCTGATGAACAAGCTTCGTCCTGAACTGGAGCAGCATATATCTCTGCTTGATACCAGAAGGCTTGGAACACTCACCGAGAATCTTGAAGAGAGTATCGGTGCTCAAGAGACCGGACTGGTTCTTCTTGCAAGGCGGGAGTTATCCGGCAGGCGTACCGGTGGATTCACCAATATTAGAAAATTCTGGGAGAATGACTTTATTTTCTCCAGCAGAGACGGCATTGCCAGAAGAGCTGACGAGATCGAGGATATCCGAACAGTGCAGATTCCCATTGCAGCCAAGGCAATTGCGGAAGCCGCTTCTCACGGTGATCTTTCCGAGAATGCCGAGTACACCGCTGCTCTTGAAAAGCGTGACTTCCTTCTGGATATGCTGAACAGGTACAGGAAAGAACTGAAACTGATGAGACCCTATCCTGTGGGACAGAGAAGTGTTGATATAATCAGCCCTGCCACCAGAGTGATCATAGAGTCAATGTCAGACAATCCAGAGGTCAGGACTGTTTTTGTAGTGGGTCTTATGGACGCAGATGCAGATAGAGGATTCATCAACTACAAAGCCCCGCTTGGTGCTGCTCTGCTTGGGCTCACCAAAGGTGATACCGTTCAATTGCCCGGCGATAAAGAATCCACCTGGAGGATTACCGAAATTACACTCATGGAAGAGAATATCAGTTAATGAACTGTATTCTGTGTGGCGCTGAGTGGCCTGGTAAAAGCTTGTCATTCAGTGCTGTTTGTGAAAAGTGTGACTGCTGGCTGCATTCCTGCATTCAGTGTGCTTTATGGGATTCCCGGGCACGGATGTGTGGATCCATGACCACCGATACCGTTGCAGACAGACAGGGGAAAAATTTCTGCGAGGAATGGAAACCGGGCAACCATGAAACGGTAAA
>JAGLQD010000488.1 GCA_023136985.1 Candidatus Sabulitectum sp.
CGGATGCTGTTCCTTAGAAGAATGCACTCTTCAATAAATTTTCTGCCTGAAGCGGATCCAAGGAAAGCCACATCGTTGTGGTCAAAATGCGGAAGAATGGGAACCTGCCTTTCACCGGTTTCAACGCCGGCATTCATGAAGGTACCCATGACTCCCGGTGAAGAGTCCCACTGTATGCTGCCGCAGTATTCTACTGTGGATCCTGGAAGAAGGATCATGGATGAAATGCTTCTTGTGTATCGCACAGTCAACGGTCCTTCGATCTCACAATTCTCGAACGAAGTGGACACCAGGATTCCTGCTGGAAGATGAACATTGACCGAACCCTGAAAACTGCAGCTAACAACAAGACTGAGATCCGACTCTGAAGTGAATTTCACCAGATCCCACTTGCTGGAGCTGCACCCCTGTGCTTTGAGCTTCTGGACCTGACTGCCGTTTAAAGACACTGCAGCAGCACAGTTCAGACCATCTTTGTGAATCATCAGTTCTTCAGCAAGCTCTGCTTGCCTGCTCAGATCAATCAACTCTGTTCCGCCTTTCTCCCCTGGACCATGCAGCCACATTCTTCAAGGCTTCCACTGTTCGCCTTTCAAGGGCTTCCTTTGTGTTAAAACCGGTGTGAGGCGTTATAACTACCCCTGTTATTCTGTGAAGAATGTTATCAGGAGGCAATGGCTCCGGAGTTGTAACATCCAGCCCCGCACCTCCAAGATATCCACTTAGAAGAAACTCCTGAAGTCTGGTCTGGTCAACAAGACCTCCTCTGGCAGTATTAACAAGTATTGATCCGGGTTTCATCATGGAGAATCGTTGAGCATTCATGAACTTTTCTGTCTCTTCTGTTAAAGCGAGATGCAGAGACACAACATCCGAATGCCCCAGAAGGTATGACAACCCTGTGTATTTTCCCGGGAAATCAGCCTTTTCCGATCTGCTCCATCCGAGAATTTTGCAGGATGCTGCCTTGAACAGTAAAGCTGCCGCTAAACCAATAGCGCCTGTCCCGATTATTCCCACAGTCTTGCCATGGAGTTCTCTGCCGTGTCTGTGTCCTGGATCTCTCATGGACATCACTGCAAGGGCAAAAGCCAGCTCTGCCACACCATTTGTTGAATACCCCGGTACATTTGCAACAGCTACGCCATGGGTGGCTGCTGCTTCCAGATCCACATGGTCATATCCTGTAAATGCAAGAGAGATTAAGCCACCATTCATAGCTTCCATAACCCTGCTGTCCAAAACACTGTTAACGGCCACCAAAGCGTGATGGCCTTCCGGAACACTGCCGTGGGTAACTTCCCAGTCAGGAAGAATGTCTGCTGCAATCGAAAGAGTTCTTTCAACTGTAACCCCGGGGTCCTGAAAGATCAGAAGCTTTTTCATGCAGACAGTTCCTTAAGAATATCAACAAGGTAGTCGAGGAAACTGGCCACAGATGATACGCCAACAGATTCCCCGGGGATGTGAACATCGCTTATATCCGGGCCAAGACTGATCATCTCCAGATTGCCAACACGCTCACCAATTATTCCACATTCAAGTCCTGCATGAATTGCCTCCACCACCGGGTCGGATCCAAAACACTTCCTATAGGCGG
>JAGLQD010000489.1 GCA_023136985.1 Candidatus Sabulitectum sp.
TCAAGCCCTTTCTGGGGAAAACCATGGGCCAGGATCTCTATTGAGGATACCGGTGGATACCAGGTAGCATGCTCCGACCTGGAGGCGGCAGGCTGCAATGCAGGCGGATCTCCAATTGAGACCGTGGCTCTTTTCTCTGGCCCCGGAACTCAGTTCGCCCAGGCACAACAGACCGAACACTCTCTTCTGCCGGTGCCGGCCATTGTTGACGATGTAAATGGTGACGGAATTTTCAACGGTGACGACACCATAAGATTCCTGGCAGCCGGGCTGAACAGGTATGAGTACAGTGAAGGCTCTCTTAAGTGGCTTTTTCACCGATATGCAGAAGAGAGAATTTACTGGCTTACATGGGGTGGCGAATCAGGGGCACGGATGAGGAATGAACCCGGTTCTCCTGACGGTTCTCCAGTCTGGGGCAACTCCATTGGGCATGCCGTTCATCTTGAGGATGGCGGTTACTGGATGCCTCAGTATGAACTTCGAACAGGGTGGTTCTGGAAGAAGATCAATTCCGGCGAACAAGCCTCTGTTCCCTTGAATCTCACCGACATAGCAGGAGTTGCAGATGTAACTCTGGCCTTTGCGGTTTCAGAGGCAGCAGCGTACACTGTGACCCTTAAAGGCGGGGGTACGGTTGAACTAAACGATTCCGGACCGAAAGTGGTTCTGTTCAGGAATGTAGATATCTCCGATCTTGATCATTTTCAGATAAGCTTTGCATCCAACGACCCTGCAGCGGATTTTTATCTTGATCATATCGAGCTGACATATCCGGTTTCTACAGCAGCTTCCAGCCGCCGGCTTTTCTTTCAGGGGCAGACCAGCCGTTACAATTTTTCTTTTTCCGGAGGCAGTCAGGCTTTTGATGTTTCTGATCTTATGGATCCAGCCATCATTTCCGGCGCAGAACAGACCGGTGGTTCTCTGAATTTTTCACTTGGTCTTCATGATTCCACATCGATCATGGTTGTTGCAGGGGGTTCCTGGAATTCTCCTCAGTCGATCTCTCCAGCTTCACCGGGCAGACTTGTGGGTACTGTTTCCTCAGGAGACAGGTTGCTTGTTGTTCCTGATGTTTTCGCAGATGATGCCATTGGGCTGGCGTCTCTTATGGAGAGCATGGGTCTTGAGGTTGTTACAGCCACTACAAGCGAGATCTATGATGAGTTTGGACAGGGCATAAAAGACCCCGGAGCCATCAGATCAGCGATCCGCTGGGGAATGGATTCCTGGTCAACCCCTCTGAGTACTGTAATTCTCGGTGGTGACGCACACTATGATCCCATGGGCTATTCCACCACACTTCCGGATCTTGTTCCTGCGATGATATTTCTCACAAATTCCAGCGGATATCCATCCTGGGCAGAAGACGACTGGTTTGTGCAGGTTCATGCAGATGCTGTTTTCCCGGAGATCCCGATTGCCAGGATCCCAGCAGGCGATGCTTCCGCTTTCGGAGCAGTGACCGCAAAAAGCATTCTGTACCATTCCGGTCAGGGAAATGGAAGCTGGAGCAGCAGGTTTGTTCTTTTTGCAGATGATGAGTGGGGTCAGTCTTCAAGCTCTGCTTCTGAGACTCAACATGTTTATTACATGGAAAAAATATGCTATGAAGACCTTCCGTTCTATGCAAAACCAGAGAAATTCTACCTTATTGAATATCCATGGCCTCCCGGTACCGTGGTTGGAGATGTACATCCGGAGAAACCTGATGCCCGCATTGCTTTCAGAGAGTTGTGGAATGAGGGTATGGGGGCATTCCTTTACTTCGGTCACGGTTCTGCAAATCTGATTGCTCATGAGAAGGTGATGCAGGGAGATGATCCGGCATCTCTTACAAACGGAGCAAGATTACCTCTGGCCATGTTCCTTTCCTGTGATTTATCCCGTTTTTTTGTTCCTGGTGTTGACTGTATCAGCGAGAAACTTGTTTATCATCCTGCAGGAGGAGCGATAGCAACAATAGGAGCCGCGGGACCAACCTATTCGGGTTCCAATTACAACTACGCTTCTGCAATGATTCCCTTTCTC
>JAGLQD010000049.1 GCA_023136985.1 Candidatus Sabulitectum sp.
CCGGCAGCAGTTACCTCTGGGCAGGTAACTTATGGACTGCATGTGCGGGTGAGATAACCAGCAGTTGGCCTGACAGCATGGGCAAATGGGCAAGTTGTTCTGATTACGGTGACTGGGAACTCAGGCCAAGTGATGGTTATCCCATGGAAAAGCTTGTTCCAGGTCCCGTAGCAGATGAACAGACCCAGTACGGATTCGATGACTGGTTACTTGAGTGGAACAGTGACCCTTACGGAATGGGTGTCTGGGAGGAGAACTACAGCTGGGCTGCTCCCGGTTACAACAACTTCATTGTGAACAAGCTTGTGATAACCCACCACAATGAGTTCGGCAGCGGGGCATCTCTTGACGGTTTTGTTGCTGCGATCAGAGGCGACTGCGATGTTGCAACTGCCGATCCGACCGATCCAGGACTTGATGACATGGTCTACTACGATGGACACGCGATCTGGGCCAACGGAAGTTATTCTTTTGAATATGTTTTTGACAATGGTGTGAGCGCCAGTGATCAGGATGCTTATACCTATCAACAGAACCCCGATAACCCTCTTCCATCGTCTGACCCGGAAAACATCTACTACCACTACAACTACCTGGGAGCTGACGGTATCCCTGATAATGATGTGGACCAGAATGGCGTAAGCGACCACTTCACCATACTTGCAAAGGTCGTGGGGAGTGATACCACATATGTAACAGATCCTCTTTCCGGTGTTGAACTTTTCACAGGTGGAATGCCTTACTTCAACTACAGCCACACAGTAGGGGATACCACATATCTTGTTGTACCCAGAAACCTCTCCTACATGTGGGATTCTGATAATGTCGGTTCAACCGAGGATGATTCCGGTGAACCTGATCTTGCCACTCCATGCAATGGTTTCATTGGTTGGAGACTTCTTGATTTCTACATTCTCAAGGCCGATCAAACCATAGAGAGACCTGCAGATGTATTTGGTGTTCCCATACCACTTAGCCACACATGGTGGAACTGGGAGGGAGATCCCGGTATCGACAGTGAGAAATATGATTACATGTGGGGTCTTAACCCGGACAACAGCGGCTCGTTCAGTGGCCCTGCTTACCTTGGCGGCTGGGTTGGCAACCCCAATACTCCCGAGGCAATGAATCCTACAAACCCGGGACCTTTCCCGATTGTGCATGATTCTCCTCTGAGTCTCAGCTATCCTGTATTCGATTATCGTTTTCTGATCAGTATGGCACCTGTTGAGCTGGAAGACGGAGATTCACTGTTCGTGATCGGGGGATGGGTGACAGGCCTTGGGCTTGACGGTCTTAGAATGAATGCAGACCTGATGCTGGACGCATACTACAGGGATTCAGTGTGGGGACAGGGGCTTGGAATTGTCGATGGCGTGGCGAGTGGAACTGTTTCTTTAAGAATATCTCCAAATCCATGCTCGGGAGGCATGCTCTCTGCAGAGTTCAATCTTGGTTCACCATGCACAGCATCGCTGAATGTTTACGATGTTACAGGGCGTCTTGTTCAGAACAACAGCCTGGGAGAACTTGGTACCGGAATGAACGCTGTGAACATAGATGGCTCTGCTCTAAGCAGTGGAATGTACTTTGCAGTGCTTAAAACAGGCATTGGAACATCAAGGGGAAGTTTCGTGATACTCAAGTAGTTACTTTTCGCATTATCGAGAATGGCAGGTTCCCTGGGTATCTGCCATTTTCATATCCTTTCGCTTTTCTCAAATCTTCCATATAGTTTGTTCTTCAACAGATATCGTTAGTTAGAAGGAAGGATGACAGTATGGCTGGTTTTGAGTTCAACCCCGGTGAAAAAGTTTTTGCAGATACCAACAGGTACACTCTTCAAGGAAACAAGGTAAAATTCCCTGTTCATTGCAGATGCATTGTAACCGATCAGAGATTTGTCTACTTTGATATGGGTAAAATGGCCCCTTTCTACTTTCAACTGGGATTTCTGTTTCAGTTGATGATGAAGGGGAAACCGGTGACTTTCCCGCTCCACAGTGTTAAACTGTCACGAGGCAAGTACGCAAGAAACAAAAAAACTCTCTCTGTAGCTGCAGATGACGGCAGAGAAATACTGCTGGACAACTTTGACAAGACTCTGCAGTGGTTCCAGAATGTATTGCAGCAGAACGGTATGAGCTTGACTCAAACCGGGGAAGAAGAATGGCGGATCACTGGCTGAACAAACAGTGCTTGTGACCACAGGGCCGGTTCGTGTTATCTTTAAACATCACTTTCTTTTAATGAAATGGAGCATTCTTGTCGCGAATTCCTCTCATTCTGATCCCCTTTGCCATGAACATCTGTTTTGCTGATGTACTGTTCACCGATAATTTCAATGACGGTGACGATAATGGCTGGACACACCTGGGCGCAGCGTCATTCAAGGTTATCAACAGCGAGTACTTTGTTTATTCCCAGGGCAGCAGAGGGCTTGGCCTAACTCTTAACGGGAACGATTCCGGAGTAATGAGTACAGCTGATTACTCGATTCTCTGCAGCATTCTTGTTGAGTGCGGCACTGAAGCTGGAGTGCTGGCAAGGTATACTGGAGAGGACCAGTGGTACTACAGGATTGTTCTTAAGCCTTCTATTTCAAAAATTTTTCTTGAAAGAAAGAAAAATTCCGGGCCGACGATAACACTGGACCAATATGACTTTGACTCATCCTTCGGTAGTCGCTACTGGATTCGCCTCCAGGTTCATGGAGATAGTGTACTGGGCAGGATATGGGAAGGGTCTCCGGATGATGAACCTGACATCTGGCATCTCGATGCAGTTGATGCAGTTCAACAGGAAGAAGGGTCTTTCGGACTTTTTGCCGGTGGCTTCGGCAAGAATAAAGTTTCCTGGTCGAGTATTTTCGATGATGTTGTTGTTTCAACAGCCATTTCTCAGAATCTATCACAGGTTTCATGGGGATTCATCAAGTATATGGATACTCTGAAGTGACAAGGCAAGTCCGAAACCTCGGATCTCCTGCTCAGGAAGGCAGAAGCGTTGCCAGGGCTGCTGGATTGCTTGGTGTTCTTACTTTCATCAGCAGAATTCTTGGCCTTGCAAGGGATGTGGGACAGGCGGCAATACTGGGCACAGGAATGGCAGCTGATGCCTTCACCATAGCGTTTATCATTCCAAATATTCTTCGCCGACTATTCGGGGAAGCCACAGTAGCTTCAGCACTGGTTCCCACTTACACGGAAACCCTTCTTAAAGATGGAAAGAAAGAAGCTGGAGAGCTTGCAGGAAAGATCCTTACATTCGTTGGTTCTGCTCTAGTGGTAGTTGTGCTCCTTGGAATGCTTCTTGCACCGGTTCTTGTAGATATGTTCGCAGCTGGTTTCAGCCAGGAACCTGGAAAAACAGAGCTGACAATTCAATTGCTTCGTCTTCTGTTCCCATACATTCTTTTTGTGGGAATTGCTTCTGTCTGCATGGGAATTCTTAACAGCCACCGGCATTTCCTGGGACCAGCTCTGGCTCCAATCCTTTTTAATGTTTCCGCTCTTATGGGTTTGTTTGTTCTGGCAGGTATGTGGAGAGCAGAGATGCCTGTATGGGCTTATTCAACAGGTGTGCTGGTGGGAGGAGCCCTTCAGCTTGCCATACAGATACCATTCATGAAAAGCAGAGGGATCAGCTTCAAGCCGGACTTCTACTGGAAAGATCCCAGATTCAAGCGGGTTCTTCTTCTTGCAGCACCAGCACTTGTGGGACTGCTGGCTGCGGAAGTAAACATTCTGGTAGATCAACTGATAGCATCATTGCTTTCAGAGGGAAGCGTTGCAGCTCTGTCGTACGGGTTAAGAGTGACCCAGGTTCCACAGGGGATCTTTGCAGTCGCTCTTGCAACCGCACTTCTTCCAACCCTCAGCAGGCAGACAGCAATGGGAAAGCTTGATGAAGCAGGTCGAACACTTGGTTTTTCTACACTGATAATCACCGGCATCATGCTTCCGGCAGCTCTTTATCTTGTTGTTATGGCCGAACCAGTTATCAGAGTAATGTTTTTCAGAGGAGAATTCACCGATACTTCTTTGCGACTCACTGCGGCTTCGCTTCGTTACTATTCAATGGGAATGGTGTTCTATGCAGCTGTAAAGATCACAGCTCCTGTCTTTTACGCATTGAAAGACACAAAAACTCCTGTCAAGATCGCAATCAGCTGTATGGGGCTGAACATTGTCCTTAATGCAGCTTTTACTTACGCCTTTATCAAGACTGGAATTGCTGAACCTCTCGCAGGCCTGGCTCTTGCCAGCAGTATTGCTTCCGTATTCAATCTATGGCTCCTCAAGTATAAACTTAAAGGAAAAGTAGGAAAGTCAGGAGTACCTTCTAAATCATGGATCGCTCTTTACCTCAGTGGTGGTGGGACCTTACTGCTTTTGCTCCTGGTGAAACCGGTAGTGGAAAAATTTGTTCATGCAGGAACCCTGCCAGGAGGAATCTCCATAGCAGTATCTGGAATTCTGATAATGGTTGTGTCTGTTGGTTTGTTCTTTGTTTCCGGGGGAGACCAGGTAAGGGAGACAATTATGAGAGTTATCAAGCGTGACCGCTGATTCTTTAAGAAGATCCGTATCCACCGCACCTGATCTTCCCGGAGTTTACAGATTTATTGATGACTTGGGGAAAACTCTCTACATAGGCAAGGCAAAAAGTCTTATCAACCGCCTTAGAGGGCATGTTTCCAATCAGGGTGATCTGCGGCACCGAGTTCTTCTGGAAAAGGCCATCACGGTACATTGGACAGTGACCAGAACTGAACTTGAAGCGTTGATCCTTGAGGCGGAACTGATAAGAACTCACAAACCGCCTTTGAATGTTGATCTGCGCAGTTCAAGCCGTTATCCATGGCTTGAGGTTACTACAAATGAAGAGTACCCCAGACTTGTTATTACCAGAAGCCCGGATCGTTCTGTTGATATTCCAAGATTCGGGCCCTACCCGGATGCTGGAAATCTCAGGGCGCTTGTTACTTTTCTGCTGGAGCTTTATCCACTTAGGAAATGCAGAACCTCAAGACTTAGGCCCAGAAAAAGACCCTGCCTCATGGGGCAGCTCGATCGATGTCCTGCTCCGTGTACTTCCCACCGGAAGAGCGAATACGATCATCAAGTAGGTAAGATTATTTACATGCTCAATGGTCACTGGGATGAGGTAAGAAGCGGAATAAAGAAGCGTATGAAGGACGCTTCAGACAGGATGTATTTTGAGCAGGCTGCTGAACTGCGAGACCTCTTGAAAAGACTTGATTCTTTTGGATGGCCTACTCCGGAGTCTGTGAGAGAAACTGTATCCAGAGATGTAATGGCTATTTCCGGCAACTGGGGCATAATAATCCAGGTAAGAAGCGGAAGATTCATGGGTAGTCTCCGACTGCCATTCAGCTCCCGCTGGCGGTATGCTTCTGAAAGCGAGAGGATCTCTATTCTTCTAAGGTCATACTACTCGGAGACTGGTGACATTCCAAGACAGGTTATTCTTGCTTCGGAAGTGGATGACTCGGATGTTCTGGTTCAATGGTTGAGAGAAAAGAGGAAAAGCGCTGTTGATATAATAGTACCGGAACGGGGAGATCTGAAATCCCTCACCGATGTCGCCCGGAAGGATCTGAAGCATTTTCTTGCAAAGCTTGAGTGGAAACACCCTGCCGGAAGGGGAGAGAGACTTGAGGCAGCACTGGAGGCTCTTGCAGATATCTTCAGCCTTAAGGCACCGCCTGGATGGATGGTCTGCCTTGATGCTTCAACCATACAAGGTCATGCTTCGGTAGCTGCACTGATCAGCTTTCGCAAAGGAAAACCCGACAAAGAGGGCTACAGAAGGTTCTCAATGGATAAGGAAATAGCTCAGAATGACCCTGCTATGATCGGAAACGCCGTTTCCAGATTCGCTTCTCACCTGGAAGAGGAACACCCTGATATTTTTCTTGTGGATGGTGGCATAACACAGCTCAGAGCAGCATGGCTGGCCGGTGGACAGCTAATGCCCGGAACACAATTCATTGCTATTGCCAAGAAAGAGGAGATCCTGCTTACAGCACCGGATGAGAAGAAGATAAACCTGCGGGATAATTCTCCTCCATTGCTTCTTTTAAAAGCAATGCGCGACGAGGCTCATCGATTTGTAATTACTTATCACAGAACAATAAGAGCTGCAAGCCACCTCCATTCTGCTCTTGACGATGTTCCCGGTATCGGACCAGGATTAAAGGCTTCCCTTTTGAAACGATTTGGTAGTGTTGCTAGAATAAGAGCTGCCTCTGAACATGAGATTGCTTCAGTACCCGGAATTGGAAGAAAAAAGGCAATTTCATTAA
The DNA here is from genome assembly GCA_023136985.1 of Candidatus Sabulitectum sp. Taxonomy (GTDB): domain Bacteria; phylum Fermentibacterota; class Fermentibacteria; order Fermentibacterales; family JCC-6; genus Sabulitectum. The sequence goes on from JAGLQD010000049.1 coordinate 6,332, forward strand.
AGAAGTCACTCTCATGACTTTTCCGCTTCTTGCTGCTTTAGTGCTGCTTACCCCTGTGTCTGGAGTTGTTTCCGGGGGGAGGATGCTCTCTTTCAACATGAAGAGTGGTCTGATCCCTGCAATCCAGTGGCTGTCTGTACCAGGCATCCCAGCGGCTGCTCCTGGAGATTTCACTGAAATAACCTTCCAGACAGGCTGCGAAAACAGCTTTTCTGTAGTTTCATCAGGCAAAACCGCTGGTATTAATCCTCTGATAGCTTCAAGAGTAACTGAAAATGGTTACGCTGCTCAATTTCTTCTGGGAGATCTTTCGATTTACGGTGTAGTTGATGATATCTCAGGAAGTTGTACCGCTTCATATGAGAACATCACAATTGATCTTTGCGGTTCATCGCTTGAAGATGTTCACCCCGCAGGGGAGTACTCTGACGATTACATTCTTTTTGCCGCCACAGAGAACTCATCTGCGCTGGGAGTATCACTCCCTCTGGGAGAATCACTTTCAATCGGTCCTGCTTATGTAAGAGATGAAGTCGGGGGAGATTTCTGGCTGTTGTCAACGGTGGAACTGGGTCCTTTCACTTTTGTTTCCGCTCCTGCGATCGATGGACAGAATAGCTATCAGAGACTATACGGTACTTTTGAATGCAGTGGCTCAGAGGTTTTGTACGGCTGGAACGGCACTGACTGGTATGACCAGTATTCTTTCCGAGGTAATGAATTTCTCGCTGCAGTTTCAATAACTGTTCCCGGTGTGATGGCAGGATACAGCCCGGATGACAATCTGCTTTTACTGGTATCACACAGGGAAGAAGGATGGTTTCAGGGGGAAATTCAGGGAAAATTCCTTGGAGTAACAGCAGGGGCGAATCTGCTTCGAGCTCCAGACAATCATGTACACTGGGGTTTCAGTGCAGGTGTATCTGTGGGAAGCAATACTGCAAACGGTTTTTGGGGATCTCTTGCCACCCCCTGGTATTCCCGGATAGCGGCCTCTTCCTGTGTGAATTAGTATATTTGGTGCGTTAACAAAAATGAGCCGTGCCGGGATGGTGGAATTGGCAGACACAGCGGACTTAAAATCCGCTGCCCCACAAGGGCGTGAGGGTTCAAGTCCCTCTCTCGGCACCACTCTGGAGGAATATGTCTGAAATAAGAAAACTGCCTGATCATCTCGTTAACCTTATCGCTGCAGGAGAGGTTGTTGAAAGACCGGCTTCAGTGGTGAAGGAACTTCTGGAGAATTCTCTCGACGCAGGAGCTTCCACTGTTGAGATAGAGCTGGAAGCCGGAGGCAGAAAACTCATAGCTGTGCGGGATAACGGCGCTGGTATGGACAGACACGATGTTCTTCTTGCCATCCAAAGGCATGCTACAAGCAAAATTACGTCACCTTCTGATCTGAATGATATAACAACTCTGGGTTTTCGTGGCGAGGCTCTTCCAAGCATAGCAAGTGTCTCAAGAATGACCATTCTTACCAGCAGAGGTGAAACAGGGTGGAAGCTGATCATCACAGGCGGAAAGCTGGATTCTCTGGAGCCTGCAGGAAGAACCAGAGGAACCACAATAACAGTTGAGAATCTGTTTTTCAATCAGCCTGCAAGAAGAAAATTCCTTAGATCAGAGAGTACGGAACTGGCCTGGATTGAGAGAATAGTTGCAGGAGCCTCCCTTGCAAGGGTTGACTGCTCCTTTAATCTCAAACACAATGGCAGAGTTATATTTCAGCTTCCTGTGGTAAATTCTCCCGCTCAACGATTAAGAGACCGATACGGGCTGACGGCAGACGAACGGTGCGTTGAGGCTACTGGCCAGAGTGACGGCGTAAAAGCAAAGCTGTATGTTTTTCCTGATAAGAGATGGGCAAACAGGCGTCATCAGTACACACTGGTTAATGGAAGACTTGTTACTGCCTATCAAGTCAGTGCTCCGCTCCGTGAGGCATTCTCCGGCCCTGCCGGCGAACCATTGATCCTTTGTGCTATCTCAATCGACCCTTCTCTAGTGGATGTGAATGCTCACCCTGCAAAAAGAGAAGTGCGATTCAGAAAGCCATACCAGGTTGAATCAGCTGTAAGATCTGCTGTTCCAGGCATCGCAGCTCACAGAATGGAAACTACTGTTTCTTCTTTCAGGACCACAGCGGCAACCCCTTCAACTGCGCCATTGTCTCATATCTCCTATTCATCAGCTCCTTACAGAGTCAGCAAGCCATCACCTGCAGCCTTCCAAACAGCAATGGAATTTGAATCACCGGGCAACGCCGACATTTCTTCTGCTGCAATAGACACAAGTCACTGGGAAGATTCCATCGAAATGATCCGCATTTCCGGTTCCTACCTGGTTACGGAAACTTCCACCGGTCTTCTCATAGTTGATCAGCATGCCGCCCACGAAAGGATCCTCTATGAAAAGATCATTGAATCTGTAAGGGGAGCCATGTCCGCCGGGCAGCAGAGAATACTTCTTCCGGAAGAAATAACAGTTGATGAGCACGAAAAGAACATACTGAAGATATACAGTTCAATGATAAAACAGGCAGGTTACGATTTCAGGATAGAAGGTGACACTCTTGAACTTCTGAGTGTCCCGGTTGGAATAAAAAGGGGGACTGAGGCTCTTAAAGAAGTGGTAAAGTCTCTGGCGAAGGGAACGGAAGTGTCGGAATCTGAAGCAGAGCGAATTGCATCTGCAAGTGCCTGCGCAGGAGCAATAAAGTTTGGTGATAAGATCAGCCTGACTGAGGCAAGACACCTTTTTCATACTCTGTTCACCATGAAGGATCCTTTTCACTGCCCACACGGCAGACCAACAATGATCGAGCTGCCTTTCAACGAACTGGAAACTCGTTTTGGAAGGTAGAATCCCTGTTATTACCGGATGCACAGCAGCAGGGAAGACTGCAGCTGCTTTCTACATCGCAGAGAGCTGGGGCAATGTTGAAATAGTAAGTGCTGACTCCAGGCAACTGTACAGAGGAATGAACATCGGCACTGCAAAACCCTCGATTGATGAACTGAAAAGGTTTCCACACCATATGATCGATGTGGCGGATCCGGACACACTTCTATCTGCAAAGTGGTTTGCTGAAAGGGCAATGAAGGTCATTGAGGAAATCCTTCAACGGGGTTGTATTCCTCTGGTTGTTGGCGGATCAGGCCTCTATGTCATGTCACTTGCCGGGCTTCTGGATCCTCTGCCTGCAAGGAACGATGATCTTAGAAATTCACTTCTATCGCTGGAAAATACCGTCCCTGGCTCTCTCCACAGACTTCTGGGCGGTCTTGACCGGACAGAGGCGGCCCGCACTGGGATTGCCGACAAGGTAAGACTTGTGCGAGCTATTGAAATCGCATTATTGAGCGGGGAGAAACCATCATCTCTTAAACTCGGAGGAAATCCCGATAAAAGATTCAAATTTGTTTTTATTGAAAAAGACAACACTGTTCTTCGGGAAGGCATAAGGAAGAGAACTTCAAGCATGTTTTCAAGCGGCCTTCCCCATGAGGTCGAATCACTCTTAAAAGCCGGGTATAACCGCCATCCGGTACTTGGTGTGACAATTGGCTATTCAGAGCTTATCGATCACATGGAAGGACTCTGTTCACTGCAGGAAGCACAGAACGCAGTTGAGACCCATACCTGGCAGTATGCCAGAAAACAGAGAAACTTGTTCAGGCGACTGCCTGGAGTCATATCAGTCAGCGGAGACCCTGTTAAGGTCGAAGCTGCGCTGCTGGGAAGATGAGAGGAGAGCTAATGGACCGCGAAAAAGAGATCATGGCAGATCACCTCCCGCTGGAAGAGGTGATGATTGCAGATATTGATGGAATTGAAGCTCCACAGAACTGGTTCCGGTCTTCTGAAGATGATTCTCCCGAAGTGCCTCCAGTAGTTATTGAGGAAAATCACGGTTTTTCACTGGTGGGCAACCACCGCACGGTCTGGCACTTAAAGATCAGTGGAAAGAGCATGGTTAAATGTCTGATAGTGAGAAGCGTTGTACATATTAAACCAGCGCACATTCTTGTAAGTAACTGCGTTGAAGAGGCAATGCTCTTTGAAGCACTCCTCCGTAGAGAGATCATTCCAAACAGAAGTCGTCTTGCAGATATGCTGGGGTACTCCAGAGCCAGAATTACCCAGCTTCTTAACCAGCTTAAGCTTCCTCTGAATATCAGGCAGAGAGTTCTTCTCACAGATGACGTGAGTGAATTCAAGCTCAGACCTCTGCTCAAGCTCCTGGATGAAGAACCGAAACTTCAGGCAGCCTTCAGAAAACTTATGGAAGGCAAGCTTTCCGGAAGACAGATGGCCGTTCTTGCCAGTTCGGATATCATAGATGACTATGAAAAGACCGGGAAACAAATGCCTGTTGATACTCCGCAGAACAGCAATGTAAATTCACTTACCGAACTTGATGAAGTCTTTGCAGGAGATGATGTTGTTCAAGCGGAAATCGGCACCGATGCAGATATTCATAACGATATAGGGCAGGAAGATAATATTCTGGATTCTTCCGAAATCTCTGATTCCAATAAGAAAAGAGCAGAAGTTGATTTGTCTCGAGTTCTAAAAGAGTTGGGAAATATCCGTGATTCCGGATGGAAAAGCAGAGCTGCCGAGTTCATGCTTTCTCCTGTGGAAACAAAATTTATCGAAGGTGTTTCAAAACTGCGTACAGGGCTTTACACAGAGGCAATTGCTATTCTTGAAGAAGCAGTTTCCAATAACTCTGATCACCATCTGGCATGGTTTTATCTGGGGAGGTGTGCTAACCTTACAGGATCGCTTCAGGATGCCGAAGAATACCTCAGAAACGCTGTTTCCAGATGCTCTGATGATCCTGACTATCTGGTTGAGCTTGCCATAGTACTTGAAAAACTGAAAAGACATTCTGAGGCTGAAGCATTCTACAGGAAATCGGCCATAATCAGAAAAGCACTGGCAATCAAAAAATGAGAAAATACGGAGTTATCTTTTTAGTGCTTTTGGCTGCCTGCGCAAAGGTCGTTGCTCCATCAGGGGGCCCTGAAGACAGCAGCCCACCGGAAATCATCAGTGTATTTCCCGAGGCAGGCTTTGTGGATAGTATTCCTCGAACCGTAAGAATTCTTTTTTCCGAAAAGATTCGCCTTTCCGTTACAGATGTACAGATTTACCCTGAGCATGCTGGAGAAGTCAGCATTCGTGACAGAGAGATTGAGGTCACCACAGACTCCTGTGAAGGTATCCTCATAATAAACATATCCTCAAATCTCGAAGATGCCCGCGGAAATAACCTCTCCACTCCTGCGACTTTTGTCTGGAACAGCACACCTGAAGACAGTTTTGCAACTGCAGATGTCACTCTGTTACGAAGTGGAGGAGGCAGTGTTACTGCAAATGCCCGGTGCGAATTTTATCTTCTACCGGATACAACAACAACACGGATCACATATTACCCGGATACCACCGGCCTGGTTCATGCAGGTTGGCTTACTGCAGGCAACTACAGGATAATTGGTTACGAAGATCTTGATCAAAGCAGATCCTGGGATCCAGAGAGGGAACCGGGTACCTCGAATGAAGTTGCTATTCCTTCCGGTGACCTGATGGAACTGACAATGATAATGACCATCATCGACAGCATTGGACCTCGTATGTACGACCTGCTTGCTCTGGATGGCTGGCACCTGGAAGTGCTATGGAATGAACAGATAAGTATTGGTGTCGGCGATGAAGACCTGGTACGGATCACAGGTCCGGATACACTGCCTGTGGAAGTATACGGGATCAGCCTTTCCAGCGGCAGAAGCTCCACAGCAAGAATGACTGTTTACACTGAAGAGCTCTCAGATACACTGTATTCTTTTTCTATTGAAGGGGTAACTGATCTTGCAGGTAACCCTTCACTTGCTGATACACTGGAATTCTGGGCCACTGACTCTCTTCCATCATCAAAGCTGGCGGTGCAATCAGCTTATCCCGCCGACGGAGGGGTTCAGATACCCCCTTCAGGACCATTCTACATATCCTTTTCTGACTGGGTGGATGATTCTGCCATAGGCCTTCTGTATTCTGTAACAAGAGTATCTGATAGCACTGTTGTCAGTGGTGATTTTTGTCGTACCTCCGCTACAGCATTCTCCTTTACTCCTCACAGCGAGCTTCTTGGGGATCGGCAGTACAGAATTGACCTGAGTCAGGGCTATGTGTCTCTGCAGGGCGATTCACTGCAAGGGCAGAGCTGGACTTTTATTCCAGAGTGGAGCCAGCGCCCAGGCTCGGTTTCCGGTACAGTATCCGGCACTGGAGCAACCGTTGTAACCATGGTGATCACACCTGCAGGAAGTGATGGCGAAATACTAACTGCAGTATTTGCTCCCGGTGCTTACTCCTTCGCAGAAGTTCCAGGCGGAAGATATACGGTATCAGTTTTTGTTGACTGGAATTCAGACGGCACCTGGGATCCCGGTGAACCATACGGCGCCTGGCCCGGAGTAGTTGATGTTTTTCCGGGTATTGAAACTGAAGAGATAAACATACAGGTGGTTCCGTAATTATTTTCATACCGGAAAAGAGATTTCTTGCGGACAAATGCACCGCGTGCGGAATATGCTCTGCGCTGTGCCCTATGGATTCCATTGAGACCGACTTGTCCGGCAGAGTTGTTTCTTTCTTGTCAACCTGTATCGGTTGCGCTCATTGCGGTTCCTACTGCCCGTCAAACTGTTACGATCTTCCTGGAATAAAGCATTCTGACTCTGTCGATACTCGTAAGCTGCAGGATCTTTATGAAAACAGACGATCAGTGCGCAGCTTTTCTGAAAAAGAGATAGATGAATCTGTTATCTCCAGCCTTCTTGAGCCTGTTGGATTCTCTCCCACAGGCAGAAATGCACAGGGAATTACAGTGGATGTTATTCTTGGGTATGAAAGTGTGGAAAAACTTCTATTCAGGCCTCTTGTGAAGCTTGTAAGAGTTCTTGACAGTTTTCGTCTTCTTTCCCTTTTTGCAGGAAAAGCAAGAGGGGCAGTTAAGAAGATCCGTAACGGAGAAGATATCATCACATGGAAGGCTCCATGTGTACTTTTATTCAGAGCGCCCAGGAAGAATGTAACAGGCAGCATGGATGCTGTCATTGCTGCAACCATGGTCTCTATCAAGGCAGAGGCAATGGGACTTGGGTGTTTCTGGAATGGTGTGGTTCAGATGGCAGCACCTGTTCTTCCCATCTCAAAACCCAACGCAGTTCTTTGTATTGGTTACCCTGCATTTAAAAAACATCAGCATGTACCTGCAAGAGAGTGGACTCGCAGAGATATCAGTCAGATTGTATAGGACGCCATGGCAAATCATCATGAAGTGAAGGTCTGGCTTCGCTTTCTATCATAATGTTTGACCAGTTCAGCAACCGTGGTACGCTGTAAAGAGCCATATCTATCCTGCTTATTCTGAATTCATTCCCTTCATAGAACCTCTTGAAACTTCCCACGGCACCGTCCACGAGATATCCCTGGGTCACCGCAGGGCGTCCATGGTACTCCATAGAAGCCAGAACATCCTCCGCATTGACTCCCCGTGGGATCCGTCCTCCTGGATAAGCAACCACATTGATCTGCGAGGTTCTGAGACCAAGCCTCCGGTGGAATGAATTAAGGGCGGGAATGATCTGCTCCCAGTATCTTGAAGGAGGAATTTTGGTAAAGGCAAGGTGATCAGCAGAGTGATTTCCTATAAAATGGCCCATATCAAGAAGCATATTCAATTTTTCTTCAGTTTGAACACCGAATGGAACCTTGTCCCAGCTTATAAAAAACACCACACCCGGTCCGAAATCAGGGTGTTCTTCAAGAAAAGTGTTCACTATGGCAACAGCACAGTCCGGATCTATATACTGCTCTCCAGCAGCGTTCTCGATATATCTGAAATTATCTTCCCAGCCATCATCAAAGGTTATCATAATTGGTCTTCTGTCAAATGGGATCCTGCTGAGGCCGTCCTCCAGGTCAGTTGGCAGTATAAGAAAAAAACCTGCGTCATAAAGATCCTGAAGATCGCTTCTGAGTCTTGCAGGGGTGGCACTGTATGCACTCTGGTAAAGAGAGATCTGATGGTATGTTACTACAGGTATTCCACTTGCATAGTCTTCTGATTGAGGTGCAGGTCCGTGATCCAGATCCGGTGCGTTTCCTGTTACTGGAACAAAAGAAGCGAGTATAAGAAACAGCATCACCATAGTGGCATCACCGTTATGCGATCCAGGTCAGCATTCACTCTGGCGTCTACAAAAACGCCGATCTGACCGGTTGGCGGAATAATAGTTCTTACAACCTGCACCAGCTGACCGTTAACAGAGAAATCGGTGTAGTTGCCGTGAACCTCAGCGGTAAGTTCAACTTCGTTCAATCTGTATGGCAGGAGCCTTGATGATTCGAATACATCCAACCCCATCACTGGTATCCACAAACCGTTCAAACATCTCTGTATTGTGTACTGTCCTCGTCCGTTTACACCAAGAAGAAGAAAATTCTCTACACCGTCCGCCCGGAGTACCAGCCCAACCACGGAATGCGACTGCGCATCTGTCACATTGAACACCGCCTGAACGATGCCGTCTGCCAGAAGCCCGGATGTACTGAGCAGCACAACAGGCTCATTGAAGTAGTGATTATCGATGTGAAGGGCACCGTTGTACACATCGTATGGAACATCGGGACCAAATGGTCTGTCAAGGACTCTCTGGAATGAGCAGTTCAAAAGAGTGTCGTCAGGTGCAGGGGCAGCCTGATCAATAGATCTCTGCTCTATGGT
>JAGLQD010000490.1 GCA_023136985.1 Candidatus Sabulitectum sp.
GCATACAGGCAGACTTCAAAAACCAGTTCCGCAGACAGAAGAATGGTTCTGAAAAGAAGTAAGGCGCTCAGTCTCGGGTTTCCTGCCCTTGTAAGCCAGGGTTCACTGGCTCTGTGGGGTGTGATATCCATACTTATCGCCCGACAACTTCCTGATGACGCTTATGCCGCCTATGCTCTTGCCCGATCAATTGAAATGTTCGCTGGACTGCTCGGTGGCGGGTTTGTGCTTCAGGCCCTGCTTAAACTGGGCAGCGAGAAGCAGAGCAGGCAAACATCTGCCACAGCCAATACCGCCATGCTTGTTACCCTCGTTTTCAGTATCCTTGTTTCATGTCTTATGCTGCTCTTCGGCGGTAGTCTCAATTCTTTTTACCCGGGTATTCCGCTTCAGGGGATCACACCGCTGATCGCTGTGGTGGTATTTACCGGTTCGCTGGCTCACATTCCAAGAAATCTTCTTCTTACAAGGCTGAGCACCGCAAAGGTCATGCAGGCAGACCTTGTATCTTTTCTAATTCGCGGTGGAATTGTGGGATGGCTTATCTATACCGGCACTCTCACAGGTGCTGTACAGGTTTTAAAAGCAACTGCTCTTGCCAATGTGGGTGCTTTTCTTATAAACTCCTGGAATGTCAGACGAATATTTGAACCATCAGCGGGGGTTAACAGGACAGCTCTCAACCGTGTTCTTGGATTTGCTGTGTTCTCTCTTGGTACAAGTTTTGCCGGTTTTATCTATACCAGAACTGATATTCTAATGCTGGGAAAGCTGGCTCCCCCGGAGGATGTGGCTGCTTACAGCGCCTCCCGGGCTCTCACATCAATGGTTGTAATGGTTTCTGCTGCTGCAAATATGGTTCTTATGCCGGCAATATCAAGAGACTGGACAAGTGGACTGAGAAAATCTGTAATGAAGAGGTCAATGAAAGCGATAGGCATTGTTCAGCTTATCCAGCTGCCTGTGGTCGTAGCACTTGTTTTTTTCCCCAGGCAGATAATAGATCTGATATACCACGGCAGATATTCCGAGAACTGGCCGATCCTCGCAATTCTAGGTGGTCTTGCCCTTGTCAGACCATTTGGAAGCATCTTTTCTACTGCAAGTGCTGCAATGAATAAACCACAGTATTCATTCTGGTGTATCCTGCTTTCTGCTGGTGTTAATGTCACTCTGAACATCATTCTTATTCCAACCATGGGCGGGATAGGTGCCGCCTGGGCAACTGTGGCTGCGGTTGTATCAGGTGCTGCTGCCATAGTATTCCTTTCCACCAGGCACTGGAGAAAAGAGGCATGAGTGGATTGAAAGCTCAGAACACACAGGCAAACTTGTCCTCCCTGCCCGCAAAACAGTTAATAGTCGTTGTCGATGATGAGGATGACATAAGAGAGCTGGTAGAACTTCATCTTAAAAGGGCAGGTTTTAAAACTGTGTCTTTCGAGAACGGTAATGCTTTTTTTCAATGGCTCTCTCAGAATAAGACCCCTGCACTGTGTATTCTGGATGTTATGCTCCCAGACATACAGGGGACCGATATCTGCCGGCGACTGAGAGCATCAGAAAATTTTCCGGATCTTCCTGTGATTATGCTCACAGCACTGGGACACGAGATCGACCGGGTTACAGGGCTTGAACTGGGAGCTGATGACTATGTGACAAAACCTTTCAGCCCAAGAGAACTTGTAGCAAGGGTCAGGGCAGTACTCAGGCGGCACAACCCAAAGCGGGAGCGGAATCACATAATTCACTATGGCCCTCTGGAAATGGACACCGAGACCTTCCGACTCAAGGTGAACGGTGAATTCAAAGAGCTGACTTCAACTGAGTTCAAGATTCTCAGGATCCTGCTGGAAGGCAAAGGGAAGGTATTCTCAAGAACAGGATTATTGAATATTCTCTGGGGCGGCGAGAAGTTTGTGTTTGAAAGAACTGTTGATGTTCACATCAGGAATATCAGAGAAAAACTTGGTGAAGCCTCCATCCTGGTCCAGAATGTAAGAGGTGTTGGTTACAGGATCGGACAGCTCGATTGATCAGCAAACGGGTCCCCTCTCTGTTCAGCTCGATCCTTCGGGGATATGCCTGGGTGATTATACTTCTTACAGTGGGCGCTTCGGCTGTTGTTTTTACCACATTCAGATCAGCTTTCAGAGACCGGGCCATTGCAGGTCTCACAAGATCAGCCTATGCACTTGTTCCCATGGTCCAGAGCAGAATAGCCAGCTCCGAATTCATCATACTGGATTCCCTTGTTAATACGGTTGCTCTTGAAATGGATACTCGAATTACCATCATCAGTCGAGATGGCTCAGTTCTTGCAGACAGTGAAAAAGACCCTGATAGCATGGAAAATCACAGAACCCGCGTAGAGGTCATCGCAGCTTTTAATGGCATTCCCGGTAATTCCATAAGATTCAGCGAGACCCTTGGCAGGGAAATGCTCTATGCAGCAGTTCCTGTGGTGCTGGAAGACTCAATTGTCTCCATTGTAAGAACCAGCCTGTTCTTCGACAGTTACTCTGCTGCAATAAGCCCTATTCTAAAAGAAATGTTCTTCATAATGATTATAGCCATGGCAATTGCTGTACTGAGTGGATGGGGCATTTCAAGAAAGATAGCTAAACCCATGAGCAACCTTGCGGATGTTGCCGACAGGGTCCGAAGAGGTGAGCTGGGTGCAAGAGCAGCTCCAGGATATTCCCGGGAGCACAACAGCCTGGCTTCTTCTCTGAACGAAACACTTGCAAGGAATGAAGAGCTTATCCAGGATCTTTCTCGATCCAACAGCAGAAGTCGTGCCATTCTCCAGTCAATGATCGAAGGGGTTGCAGTGGTTTCAAAAGAATCCATTGTTCTTCTTATGAATGATTCTTTCAAAAAGCTTTTCAACATCAGGAATTCAGAAAAAGAAGTACCTTCGGAAGTCACCACTCTCTTTCAGCTGGCAGAAGTACCTGCGGACGGTTTGATAAATTACAAGAACAAAACAGTTGCATACTCCCATGCACAGGTTGAAGGCTCAGGAGACTTTGTGTTCTCATTCAGGGATGTTACAAAGGAGGTTCAGCTTTCCGATATGAAGAGAAACTTTGTTACCAATGTTTCTCACGAACTGAGAACCCCGCTTACTGCCATCAAGGGTTATGCAGAAACACTTCAGGAAGAGATTCATGGTGAAGCCAGCGGCTATCTTGATGTGATCCTTAGAAATACAGACAGGCTTATTGCACTGGTAACTGACATTCAAACGCTCAGTGTGGTAGAAACCGGTGTTGATTTTCTCAGGGTAGAGAGTTTTCCCATCACCGAAGTATTCAATACGGTGATGCCCCTGTTTACTGCAAGATCAAAGGCAAAGAATATTCCCATCTCACTGGTCCACACAAAAGCGCACATAACGGTCAAGGCT
>JAGLQD010000491.1 GCA_023136985.1 Candidatus Sabulitectum sp.
TACCCGCATGGCTGCTGAAGAGGGATTTAAAAAAATAACGGTACTGATCAACAACCTGGACAATGTTGAAGAAGAACACTTCTTTCAAATCCTGCACGATGTTCGGGATACATTGCTGGACAGAACAGGTTGGCTGCACATACTGATAGGCCCTACGGGCATAAGAAATTCTCTGGGATCAAACAGAAATCACAGGAGAATAAGCGAAAAAATCACAGGCACAGTGATAAAGCTTGCCCCTCACTCCCTGCGGGATGTACACAGGATACTGGAAAAGCGAGTGGAATGCTTCAGACTCTCTAGCAACAAGAAGGCTCCTGTGCCACATGAGGTGATAAATACCTTATACAAGGCCAGCGGTGGAGAGATCAGGTACATACTGAACAGGGCAAGTGATATTGCAGGAATTGTTGCCCGCGACATTCCAGAAAGTACAGAGATAGAGAAGGATCTTGCATATGCGGCACTTCACCGGATAGTAGCCGAGGAAATATCTTCTCTGGGACTGACTGATCGCCAGCAGAATTTCCTGAAGAAGCTGACAGAAATCGGTTCTGCACAGTCAAGAGATTTTAAAGACTATGATTTGAAAAGTGCGCAGTCTATGAGTGCATATCTTGTGAAATTCCATGACAGGAGTCTTTTGGAGCTGACCCGCAGTGGAAAACAGAGGATCTACACACCCAGAGGTGATGTGGCTCTGTTCTTCAGGGGAACAGACTCTCTGCTGTGAGAAAGATACGGCTACTGAGATTGCTGTCTGGAATGTTTCTGTCAGAAGCCACAACCGAAACCGACCTGCAGGATTGGAACCCTTGGCATGTCTTCTGGAAGATCATCGGCAAAGAGGCCACCTGCAACCAGCTTTGTGTAGAACTTATTTCTGAATTATTGTCTGTATTCGGCAGTGGTTGTGTAGAGTACTGTTGCCTGGTTTCTTTTTGGCCAGCCATCTGAATATGTGAGGTAAGAACTAATATCCTCGTAGAAAGCCATGATCTTTCTTCTCCGGCAACCTCAGAACAGGAAGTTAATTCCCTGTATGAAGCACCAGGAGTGATCTTTCCAGATCGGAAGTTACCAGTCTCATGATATAAACACCGCATGGGAAAGTCTCAAGAGAAACAACACCTGTGAATCCATCACCATGCCCTGATGCAATATAAAGGACTTTTCTTCCAGAGAGATCGTATAGACTTATCTGATAATGAGTTGCCACTGATTGCAAAAAATTCACAGAAGCATGATCCCGCACAGGGTTCGGTGAAACAGAGAAACTCACTGCACCGTTTGGCAAGCTTGAATCTTCCTTATCTATACCTGTAACAGTTTCCCTTGAAATAAATCTGACTTCAGGTACACTGCTGCCTGCTTCAAGCCAGGCTACCCAGTAACCATCGATATCACTGCAGACCGATATGTTACCAAGTCCAACATTTCCGCATGACTCAACAGCATGCGAGTATGTACTCCACTGATCCTGCCAGTGCCTGACTATTATCTCATCTCCTGAAAACCATGCCAGAAGAAGACCGTCATCATTGGTAGAACAGGTCATGGCTGCAGGAAAAGGAAGATCAGTGTGGTCAATTTCTATCTGAGACAGATCAGGAGATATGGGTGAACCTGCGAAGTCTGCGCTCCATACAACACCTGCTGTATCATTCAAGAGGCCGAGCTGCCCGGAAGAACACATTCCCAGAGCAAGAGCATTGGGGACAGGATCTATAGCCCCACCCAGAACATGAAAAATGTTTTCTGAAGCCAGTGTACTGTCGTCTAAGAAAACGGAGTTAACACTGAAACTGGTGGGTCCCATGGGTGCACAGGTCTTTCCAGTCTGAAGAGCAAATGGTGAAAATGAACCGCCTGCCATAAGCGAAGTGAATCTGCTCGAATGCGTTGAAGTCTCAATCCAGTTTGATGTATCCACAGGGCTGATCAGGCAGGAAGACCATGGATCCACACTGCATACAGTAAGATATCGATGATCCTGAACATCTGTGCATCCAGTCTGAAGATCAATCAATGCAATTCTCTGCTCTGAAGAATTAATGTATCTGGGCAATACAGGCAGAGCAAGCACCGTGCAGTATTCAGGAGGAGCAAAGTCTTCATGGCTTAATTCCTGCTGTGTGATAAGGCTGAAATTCGATGCTGAATATGTATTCACCTGAGCATACCAGTAGAACCACGATCCGAAAGCAACCAGAATAACAGGCTCCGTGTCAGCGTCTTCACAGAAAGAAAGCTGCAACCGGTCATATACCTGCCCGATCTGCTCCGGAACGGAATGGGTGGATGGATTCAGAAGGTAGGCATTGTTCTCTGAATCAGTCCAGCCCACCACAGGACCCTGCGGAGTAACAAGAATATCTGTACTGGCCAGCACAACAGGTACAAGAAGAAAACAAAGATACACGGATCTCATAAATGCACCCTCTTTCATGTTAGTAAACAGCAAATTGAATATATGGGGTTTTCTTTCAGCTTGCCATGAGCGGGAATCGCTGTTAGTGTTTGTGCAAGGAGGTGTTCTATGGTTACCAGTACTGACTGGATACAGGCATTGCGTCTTATCCCTCACCCGGAGGGTGGTTTCTACCGGGAATTCCATCGATCTGAGCACATTCTGGGAAAGAAGTCTCTTCCCGGGGGGTTTACCGGAAAACGGGAACTCGCTTCTTTTATCTACTACATGCTCACCAGTGAAAACTTCTCAGCTTTCCACCGGCTGCGCTCAGATGAGGTCTGGCACTTTCACGATGGCTCTGCATTCCTGCTGCACCTGATAAACCCCCATGGTGTCTACAGCGTTATCAGATTGGGTATCGAAGCTAATACCGGTCAGGTGCCGTGCTTTGTAGTTCCTGCGGGATATTACTTCGCAGCTGAGGTTGCTGAAGAAAACTCTTTTGCCCTTGCCTCGTGTACTGTAATACCAGGCTTCAGTTTCGATGATTTTGACATGCCCACAGCAGAGGAACTAATCAGTATATTCCCGCACCTGGTCAACGAGATCATGCACTTTGGAGGCAGATGATACATGGCGGTGAAAGAGCTTACTCTTCTGGATGACGACAACTGTTTTGCATGCGGCTTGGAGAACCCTGTAGGGCTCAAATTGAAATTCAGCCTTGATCCGAAAAAAGGCACTGCAGTGTCCACAACTGTTATTGCAGACCATTTCAACGGATGGAAGGGGGCTGTACACGGTGGCATTATTACCACACTGCTGGACGAGATCATGGTCTATGCCTGTACATCCTCGGGATGGTTTACAGTTACAGGAACAATTGAAGTTAAATTTCACAAACCGGTACCAACAGGTGAACTGCTTGTTATTTCAGGCAGGATAGAAGAGAACAGAGGCAGATCGATCCGTACTTCAGCAACACTTGAATTCCAGGGAAATGTTCTTGCTTCTGCAAAAGCTGTTCTCATTCCTGTAAAGTACGAGGAAGGTTCCATGAACAGAATTGCCGGAAGATTGATACAGTGAGAAAGTCTCTTATTATTCCCGGGCTGGGGGGCACGGCTGACTGCTGGGCTCCGATCTTCACCGGCAGACTGTCTAACTGCTGCACGGTTGAAAGTGCTCCATTGCCTGCTAAAGGTTCAACCATTAAAGAATTTGCACTGAAACTGATCCCCGAAGAGCCGGTGGATCTTCTGATCGGCTTCTCAATAGGAGCTGCAGTAGTGCAGGAGATGTTAATCAACCGACCGGATATTGCATCAACTGCTGTATTGCTGGCTCCTCCTGCAGGCAATGTGTTTCCAGGTCCTCCTGAAGACGCAAACGACTTCAGCAGCGGCAGAGGAAAATGGTCGGCATCAATGCTTGAAATGATGTTCACACCGGAGTGGCTTGCATCTCACCCGGATATAAGTGAATTCTTTCCCCGTGTAAAAAAACAGATTCCAGGTGAACTGCTGATAAGGCAGAGTAATGCCATTTCTGATTGGGCTGGATGTCTGGATGGTCTGAAAAAAGTAACCATGCCTGTTCTGATCATTGCAGGAAGATATGATGTGATCACGCCTCTAGTCCACGCCGAAACAGTAAGTAAAGCCATTCCAAACGCCTCTTTGACCGTGTTTGATACCGGTCACGGTTTTCCCTGGCAGTGTCCCCTGAAAACAGCCGACAAAATTCTGGAGTTTCATCAATGAAAATACTTGGACAGATATCTCAGAGCCTTGAAGAACTTGGAGCACTTGAGCTGAAAAGGCTCGGGGTAAAGAAAACTGACCCTACTTACAGAGGTGTTTTCTTTGAAGCTGACGCCGCGATGGTGATGAAAGTGAATTACCAGTCTCGTCTCTTTGACAGATTCCTGCTTCCGCTGGTGGGTTTTGGATGCCACTCTTCCGATTACCTCTACCAGAAAGCCTTGAAGTATCCATGGGAAAACATTTTTGGCATAAATCACACTTTTGCCATAAGCGGAGCCGCTTCAGGTTCTAATATCAGCCACTCAAAATGGGCAACCCTCAGGCTGAAGGATGCAATTGTGGATCACTTCCGTGAGATCACCGGAAAGAGGCCATCTGTGGACAGGTATGATGCAGATGTAAATCTAGACCTTCGTATCCGCGGTAACAATGCTGAGATACGCCTTGATCTTTCCGGAGGCTCCCTGCACCGGAGAGGTTACAGAA
>JAGLQD010000492.1 GCA_023136985.1 Candidatus Sabulitectum sp.
CATACCAACCTCGAGCGCATAGAGGAATTCCTGATCTACAACACCCTTTCTGTGCTTGCTCAGCGCTGCCTGATCCTCCAGGACCTTACGCTGATATACAGGGTCGTTCTGCTCACTGAATGCATTGGCAAGTTCAAGACCTGCAATAAATGCCTCGAACCTCTCAGTTATTCGAGGATCTTCGGTCTTCTGCTTCGCCAGAGGAGAAAGTTCAACAGGGTAATCCACAACAAAACAGGGTTGAATCAGTCCAGGAGTTACATAGTGATCGAACAGCTTGTCAAGCAATGCAGGTCTTTCTTTTATGTCATCCCCCAGCCCCAGCTTTGCCGCAAGAGCAGATAATTTTTCCGCATCCCAGTCAAACAGATCCTCTCCACTCTTTTCGTGAAGTGTTGGAACAAATGGAACTCTCTTGAACGGCGGAGTAAGATCGATACTGTGCCCGTTGAACTCCACAACCGGTCCAACTCCCGCAGCTTTTGCGGCTGCTTGAACAATATCTTCGAATCTGACCATCATTCCGTTGTAGTCGGTCCAGGCCTCATACAGCTCAAGCTGGGTAAATTCAGGGCTGTGCGTTCTGTCAACACCTTCGTTCCTGAAGTCTTTGCCTATCTCGTAAACACGGTGAATTCCACCGGCAACAAGCCTCTTCAAATAGAGTTCAGTTGCAATTCGCAGATAACACTCGTCGTCCATTGAATTGTAATGACTCACAAAAGGATCTGCTGCTGCACCTCCGTAGATCTGCTGCAACACGGGGGTTTCAACCTCAAGAAACTCCTGGCCATCCAGATAGCTTCTAACTGCGGATACTATCCTGCTTCTTGTAACAAACCTTTTTCTGGAATCACTGTTCAGCATAAGATCAACACATCTGTGCCTGTAAACAAAATCCGGATCGCTCACAGCATCGTGCACCGCGCCATCAGCATCGGTCTTCACCACAGGCATGGGACGAACGGACTTTGCCAGCAGCAACAGTGTTCCCACCCTGACTGAAAGCTCTCCTGTGCGGGTAACAAACAGATCTCCGCTTACCCATATTATGTCCCCGAGATCCATCTTCCCAAGAAGCTCCCAGGATTCTTCATCAAGGTTCTTTTTGTTTATGAACAGCTGAATTCTTCCAGTAGGATCGGTAATGTCACAGAATACGGTCTTCCCGTGCTTCCTCTTTGCCATGATCCTGCCGCTTGTACCAAGAATATCTTCGGTCTCTCCTGCTG
>JAGLQD010000493.1 GCA_023136985.1 Candidatus Sabulitectum sp.
CGCAAGGCTAGCTGGTAGGGAGAGAAATATGTCAATGACAGATCCTATCGCTGATATGCTGACCCGCATCAGGAATGCTTCTTCGGCCGGACACAAGATGGTCGATATACCGGCCTCAAAGATGAAGGCAAGCATCGCAAGAGTTCTCTACAATCACGGATACATCCGTGGTTTCAGGAGAATGGAAGACGATAAGCAGGGAATGTTGAGAGTGTATCTGTCCTACCGTAATGGACAGTCTCTTATTCTTGGTATTAATCGTATTTCCAAACCCGGATGCAGGGTTTATGCAGGCGTAAATGATATCAAAAGAGTAATGGGCGGACGCGGTCTTGCTGTTCTCACCACACCACGTGGTGTTATCACAGACGCAGAAGCGAGAAAACACAAAATCGGCGGCGAAGTGCTGCTTCACGTCTGGTAGGGAGGGAATAATGTCAAGAATCGGCAGACTTCCCATCCCCATTGATGGCGTAGAAGTTAAGATAGCTGACAAGATCGTTTCTGTAAAAGGAAAGCGTGGAGAAGATTCATATCCTCTTCCCGAAGGCATAACAGCCAAGGTAGACGGCGCTTTTATGCACATTGGAAGAGCGGATGACAGTCAGGATCAGCGTAGACTCCACGGAGTAACCCGTGCCGAGATTAACAACCGAGTTCTGGGTGTCGTAAAAGGGCATACCATTACTTTAATAGTTCAGGGAAAAGGTTACAGTGCCGAGGTTAAGCCAAAGGCTATCGACATGCAGATAGGTTTCAGCCACAGAGTGGTTGCAGCAATTCCTGCAGGATTGAAGATTGAGGTTAAACCGGGCCAGAACGAATTTACCCTGACACTTACAGGTAACGACAAGCATCTTGTGGGTGCATTTGCATCAACACTTTACAAGCTTCGCAAGGTAGAGCCCTATAACCTTATAGGATTCCGCTACAGCGACCAGCAGGTGAAGCGCAAGGCTGCCAAGTCGGTAGTCACCTAGAAAGGGGAGGTGTAGTATGGCAAAATTGACGAGAAGAGAAAGCCTCTCCCGCAGACACAGGCGTCTCAGGAAGAAAGTTTCCGGGACACCTGAGCGGCCGAGACTCTTCGTTAGAAGATCTCTCAGACACATGATTGCCTGCCTGATTGACGATGTAGAGGGAAAAACCCTTCTTGCTCTTACCACGGATTCCAAAGAATTCAGGGCATCTGCCAGTGGGTCTAAAATTGAAAAGGCTCAGGCTCTTGGTGCTAAAATTGCCGAACTGGCAAAAGAAAAGGGAATCAAAACCGTGGTCTTTGACAGAGGCGGACATCCCTATCACGGCAGAGTGAAAGCTCTGGCGGAGAAGGCCCGCGAATGCGGACTGGAATTCTAGGGGGACACTGATGGAACAAAGAACAGAGAGAAACGACAGGAACCCCAGAAGCTCACGGAATTCAAGGGATTCCAGGGGCAAAAAGGGTCAGAAAAAGGAACGCAGGCCTTCTGCTATTGAAGAAGCGGGTCTTGTTGACAGGCTGATCACAGTGAACAGGTGTGCGAAAGTTACCAAGGGTGGAAGAACCTTTGGTTTCAACGCCATTGTTGCAGTTGGCGATCAGAATGGCAGAGTAGGTATTGGCCTGGGTAAAGCAACAGAGCTTCCTGAATCAATCAGGAAAGCAACTGAGAATGCCCAGAAATCCATGATCAAGGTACCACTGGTTGATAACCGTACCCTGCCTCATCTTATTATCGGTAATTATGGCGCAGGCAAAGTTCTTCTGAGACCTGCCAGCCCCGGTACCGGAGTAATTGCGGGAAGTGCCGTACGCGCCATTATGGAATGTGCCGGTGTTAAGGATGTGCTTACCAAAGCGCAGGGATCAAACAACCCCCATAACGTTACAAAAGCGACTATGGCCGGATTGAAAGATCTTATTACCATCGATCATATCAGCTCCGTCAGACGCAAGATCATCGCTGAAAGGAGCAAGGCTAATGGCTGAAAAGAAGCTCCGTGTGACCAAGGTTAGAAGTGCTATAGGCCGTCAGAGTATTCAGAAGAGAACTCTTGAGGCTCTTGGTCTTGGCAAGATGAATTCCTCCAGGATACACAACGATACTCCTCAGATCCGCGGAATGATCTTCAAGGTTAAGCATCTTCTTAAGGTAGAGGAGGTGGACGCATGAGAAGGCTTCAGCACCTTCGTCCGGCGCAGGGCGCCAAGAGGAATCGTAAGCGCAGAGGTTGCGGTCTTGGAACTGGTAATGGCGGCACCGCTGGCAAGGGTCACAAAGGACAGAAAGCAAGAGCAACAGTTCACCCGTGGTTCGAGGGTGGGCAGATGCCTCTTCAACGCCGTATGACACACAAGGGCTTCAGTAATGCCCGTCATGCTGTAAAGTACCAGGTTGTGAATATCAGTATGCTTAACCGGTTTGAGAAAGACACAGTAATTACACCGGATATGCTAAAAGATGCAGGCCTCATCTCTTCAAGGATGAAGCCTGTAAAAATCCTCGGGCACGGACAGCTTGAACACAGTCTTACAGTGTGTGCTGATGCGTACACTGCAAGTGCTGAAAAAGCTATTACCGAAGCCGGAGGTACAGTGGAGGTGCTTAGCTGATGCGCGGCTTTGACAGCGTAATGAAGATTCCGGAGCTACGGAAGAAGATCTTCTATACGTTCGGGTTACTGGCGATCTACCGTCTTGGTGGATTCATTCCGGTACCCGGTATCAACAGCCATGCTCTTCAGGAGGCATTCTCCAGCGGTGGCGGAGTAATGGGGATGTTCGACCTTTTCGTAGGTGGAGCTCTTCGCAGAGCAAGTATCTTCGCTCTGGGTATTATGCCGTACATCTCTGCTTCCATTATCGTGCAGCTTCTGGGATCTGTTCTTCCTTACTTCGAGAAATTGAAGAAAGAGGGAGAAGCAGGTCGTCAGAAAATGACCGAGATCACCAGGTACGGAACTGTTCTATTGGCCACTATACAAGGTCTTGGAATAAGCCAGTACATTGTCAGTATGAACTCTCAGATTCCCGGAGTGGTTCCCAACCC
>JAGLQD010000494.1 GCA_023136985.1 Candidatus Sabulitectum sp.
AGGAAGATTTGTTCCTGAGCGCAGGCGCCTCTACAGCTGTCATGATCACAACATAAGAGGAAGGCTGCCACAGATAGAGCAGTTCCTGCTTCAGGGGGATACTGTTGCAATGGCAAGCGATGCAGGTACACCGGGAATCTCAGACCCTGCTTACCGTGCTGTGGGACTGGCTGTTGAATTGGGTGCTCAGGTTACCATGATACCCGGTCCGTCCGCGGTTATCATGGCTCTTGTTGTCTCCGGTCTTCCCACAAACAGATTTGCTTTCGAGGGTTTTCTTCCCTTCAAGAAAGGCAAAAGAAGAAAAAGGATCGAGGATATGGCTGACTATACCGGAACGATAGCCTATTATGTGGGTCCTCACCACCTTTCCAAGGTTATTGAGGTTCTGCTCTTAGTATTTGGTGACAGGCGTTGTTGTGTAGCCAGAGAAATGACCAAACTTCATGAAGAGATCGTCCGGGGTACCCTTTCCGGTCTCAAGGAGAGATATTCAACCTCCGTACCCAAAGGTGAGATAACCCTTCTTGTGGAAGGAGCCTCGAATTGAGTCTTCATAAAGTACGAATGTTTTTCAAAAGTCTGCTGGGTCCGATAATTCCATTTCTGGTCAAACTCGGCGTTACACCTGCAGCTGCCACGATTGCCGGTCTTGTGATAACTATTGTCGGTTCATGGTTTGTGTGGAGGGGAATTTATCTTGCCGGTGGAGCGATCCTCATACTTGGCAGTCTTTTTGATGCAGTTGACGGCAGTATTGCCCGGTTGACAAAAACCTCTTCCAAAGGGGGAGCCGCACTCGATTCCGTTATGGACAGGGTGGGTGAAATAGTTGTTTTAACTGCGGTGCTTGCAGGAAAAGCCGGAAGTGAACATGATAGCTTGTTGTATATTATCCCCATGGCTATGGGCGGCTCACTTCTTGTGAGTTACGTTCGTGCCCGTGCTGAGGGGCTTGGTATTGATTGTGAGGTTGGTCTGTTCACCAGAACAGAGAGGCTTGTGCTGGTAATTGCCGGTGTTGTTTTCTCTGCTTTCTGGGGATCAGTGATTCTAATGTGGGCTTGTGCTGTTATTGCAGCAGGCTCCTGGGTCACAGCTTTGCAGCGGTTGTTGAAAGTTACACGGGATGGGAATGGGATACCTCTGGACTAGAGGTGTCTTTTCCTGCGAAACATTATACCCGTCAGGGAGGATATTGATGTCAAAGAAAGTAAGGGTTGCTATTATTGGAGTGGGCAACTGCGCAAGCAGTCTTGTCCAGGGTGTAGAGTTCTACAGAAACTCAAAAGACGAAGATACTGTTCCCGGTCTTATGCATGTTAATCTTGGTGGCTACCATGTTAAGGATGTCGAATTCAGTGCTGCTTTTGATATTAACACCACAAAGGTAGGAAAGGATCTCAGCGAGGCCATTTTCGCTGATCCTAACTGTACAATAAAACTCTGCGATGTTCCCAATCTTGGTGTAAATGTTCACAGGGGAATGACTCACGATGGTATCGGAAAATATCTTAAGCCTGTGATTGAAAAGGCTCCTGGACCAACAGCGGATATAGTGAGCATTCTTAAAGAAACGAAGACAGATGTTGTTGTAAGTTATCTTCCTGTGGGCAGCGAAGAGGCAACGAAGTGGTATGTTGAGCAGATCCTTGAAGCAGGTTGTGCCTTTGTTAACGCAATTCCTGTGTTCATTGCCCGTGAGCCTTACTGGCAGAAGCGTTTCCGCGACAAGAATCTCCCGTGCATGGGGGATGACATCAAGAGTCAGGTGGGCGCAACTATTCTTCACAGAGTAATGACAAGACTCTTCCAGGACCGTGGAGTAAGACTTGACCGTACATACCAGCTAAATGTTGGTGGAAACACTGATTTCCTCAACATGCTCGAGCGTGAGCGTCTTGAATCAAAGAAGATCAGCAAGACCAATGCTGTTACCAGTCAGATCCCAGGCGGAATGCTGCCTCGCAATGTACACATCGGCCCAAGTGATTACATCGAGTGGCTTGATGACAGGAAGTGGTGTTACATCCGTATGGAGGGAACCAGTTTCGGTAATGTTCCTTTGAACATCGAAGCAAAACTGGAAGTATGGGACAGTCCAAACAGTGCCGGTGTTATTATCGATGCTGTCCGCTGTGCCAAACTCGGACTGGATAATGGGCTTAGCGGTGCTCTTGAAGCCCCGTCCAGCTACTTCTTCAAGTCTCCTCCTGTGCAGTATTACGATGATGAGTGTCACAGAATGACAGAAGAGTACATTACCACCTACGGTAAGAAAAAAACTGACAGCAAGATAAAAGCTGATAAGAAGTAGGAAAGAGAGATAATTTGCCCGGACTTTTCGTAACCTTTGAGGGCGTAGAAGGCTCGGGCAAGTCATCCAGATGCAGACATCTGATTGAGGCCCTCCAGAACGCCGGCAGTGAGACTGTTTTCACTCGGGAGCCTGGAGGGCCTGATGTTTCCGAGAGAATCAGGTCGCTTCTACTTAATCCTGAACTTGATGTTCCCCCTCTTACTGAACTCATGCTTTATTTTGCCAGCAGAGCCGCCAATGTTCACAGGGTGATCAGACCTGCTCTGCAAAGGGGAGCAACCGTTCTGTGTGACAGATTCAGTGATGCTACTTTTGCGTATCAGGGTTGGGGAAGGGGTCTTCCTATTCAGGAGATGAGAGCTGCCAACGATCTTGCAACCGGTGGTCTGAAACCGGATTTGACAATTCTCATGGATCTTGATCCGGAAGAGGGCTTTAGAAGAATGAATATATCCGGGAGAAAGCTGGACAGGATTGAAATGGAGGCTCTTTCATTTCATCGCAGAGTCAGGGAAGGCTACTGCCACCTGGCCCGGCTGGAACCAGATCGTTTCTTGACAGTTGATGGCATGCTCAGCGAAGAGCAGCAGGATTTATTGATACTGAATGAGGTGCTTGAAAGAAGCACATACAGGAAGGCTGACCGTTTATGAAAGACCTTGTACCTGGCTGGGTTGCTGCAACAACTGGTATTCTTCTGCTGACAACAGCGCTTGTACTGGGGCTTCCCCCAGTGGCAGATGCCAGCGATGAAGAGACCCCTGCTGCCCGCGCATCTTCTCTTGAGCTGTTTTTTGATGTTTACGGCATTACCAGGTCATCCTATGTTGATACGGTTCAGAGCAGAGAGCTTGTAGAGGAAGCTCTTCAGGGGATGCTTCAATCTCTCGATCCTAACAGCGTGCTTTTGACTCCCGAGGAACTTGAGAACCTGCAGATCCAACTGGAAGGGTCCTTCGAAGGTGTAGGAATTACCCTGGGGCAGAGGGATAACTGGCTTACAGTTATATCTCCTCTTGAGGGTACTCCTGCGTACAGGGCAGGCATGAAGGCTGGCGATCGCATTGTGGAGATCGATGGTGTTTCTACCGAGGGAATAACAACAACTGAAGCCGTTTCTTTTATCAGAGGTCCCGGGGGAACTGTTGTTGACTTGACCGTTCAGAGACCGGGAATGGATGAGCCAATTGTTTTCCCCATAGAAAGGGATGTAATTGATTTTCCGTCAGTTTCTGCTGATTTTATGGTTCAGCCGGGCATCGGTTATGTAAGGCTTTCCAGATTCAGCGAGGAATCAGCCACAGAGGTATACAATGCTGTTACCGAACTACGCGACCTGGGTGCAGAAAAAATGATTCTGGATCTTCGGGGAAACTCCGGCGGGTTGATGCTTCCTTCAATTGATGTTGCGGATATTTTTCTTCCTGCAGGAGCGGTTGTGGTGACCACAAGGGGGCAGGCTGTGGGTGAATACACCTACAGAACCAGAAGAGGTGTTCTGTACAGTGGTGAGCTTGTTCTGCTTGTTGATGGTGGCAGTGCCAGCTCTTCTGAGATCCTGGCAGGCGCTCTTCAGGATCAGAATGCAGCCACGCTGATCGGAACCAGAACTTTCGGTAAAGGATCAGTTCAGTCCCTCTCCGACCTGGGGGAGTACCCCGGGCTTGGCCATTACGGCGTTAAACTGACCACCGCCAGGTACTACACTCCCAATGGAAACAGTATTGATAGAACTCTGCGGGAAGATTTTATGGAATCGGATGCTGAAGAAGTGTGGGGGATTACACCAGATATTACCGTTGAGCCTGATTCCTTTGGCGTTGCTCTTGTTGCTGAACTCGAATTCGATGGGCATTTCTTTCATTTTGCTGTGGACTACACTTTGGAGAATGAGATAGCCCTTGATTTCTGGCCGGATGAAGCTCTTTTCCTGGAGTTTAGAGAGTATCTTGATTCTGAGGAGATAGAGTACACTGAAGAAGAATTTACAGAGAGCCTTTTTTATATCGAGCGAGCTCTTCTTCGGGAGATTGCTCTGCGTGAGTGGCCCATGAGTCGCTACTATGAGGTAACTGCACCTCATGATGAAGCCGTTGTCCGTGCAATCGAGTTTCTTACGGAAGGCCAGTAGCAATGGTAATCAAGTTTGGCACATCAGGGTGGCGTGGAGTAATTTCCAGAGAATTCACCTGGGAGCGGGCTATGGCCGTTGTGGATGCAATTGCAATAAGGCTTTCAGAAACCGGCCACAGCAGTATTGCAATCGGAGGAGACTGCCGTTTCCTATCACCGGAGCTTGCAGATGCCACAGCAGAGAGAATGGCAGGATACGGATTCAGGGCGTATGTATCAGAGAGAAGCGTACCTACACCAGTTCTGTCCCATGCCTGCAGAAAAATGGAGCTTGGGGGAGTTATTAACTTTACTGCAAGCCATAATCCACCTCTGTACAACGGCATCAAATTCAGCCCTTTTCATGGAGGCCCGGCAGATAGCAGGGATACTGCAAGGATTGAAGAGTTGATAGTTTCAGCTTCTGTTCCTGAGACCAGAACAGGAGGAGCTGTGGTGATAAGTGATTTCATCACATCCTACCTTGAAGACATCAATGAATTTATAAAAGTTGATACTTTCAAAAAGACTGATTCTCTCAGGGTTGTTTACGACGCTTTCAGTGGTGCGGGTAGCGGTGTTCTTGATAAAAAGCTTATTGAGCTTGGCGGGTTTGTCCGGGTTCTGAACGGCAAAAGGGATCCTCTCTTTGCCGGGCGTCAGCATCCGGAACCCAACGAGCAGTGTCTTAAAGATCTTTCGGAGAGCGTGCTGAGAAGCGGCGCATCTCTGGGGGTGGCAACAGACGGTGATGCTGACCGGTTCGGGATCGTTGATGAGAATGGAGTTTATGTCACTCCTCACGATTTCATGGCTCTTCTTGTTGATTACCTTGCAGAATCAGGTCACACAGGCAGGGTGGTCCGTTCAATAACCACTGGCAGCCTTCTTGACAGAGTGGCAGAATCTCGCGGTCTTGAAGTTCTTGTAACTCCAGTTGGTTTCAAGTACCTTGGTGCAGAGATATTAAAAGGGGGAGTTCTTCTGGCAGGCGAGGAAAGCGGGGGACTCTCTCTGGGAACTCATGTTCCTGAAAAAGATGGAGTACTTGCCGGTCTTCTTGCTGCGGAGATGGTTTGTCATTACGGGGAAGGCCTCGGCTCTCTTCTTACCAGAATGTGGGCTGTGCATGGCAGGTTCTACAATACGAGACTAGATCTTACTCTTGATCCTGTCATGGAAGAGCAGATAAGGGAGAAACTATTCAATTCAGACATGAGAGAAGCAGCAGGACTGCCTGTACGGCGTATTGATCGTATAGACGGAGTCCAACTGGTTTTTGATAACGACACATGGGTTCTTGTAAGACTTAGTGGTACAGAACCTCTTGCGAGAATATATGTTCAGTCGCCCAGCCTGGAGGAAAACGAGAGAATAGCCGTAGCAATGGCTGCAGAATTTAGAAAGAACTGATATGAGAATATTTGAAGAAACTCTTTCTATTCCCATCACATCCATTCCACGGGGAAGCACTTATGAAACCTTTACGCTGGAAATGAAGAATGTTCCCTGGAACATCCCGGGAGCAACTTTCAGTTCCGAAGAGGGTTTTCTTGATATTGATGTGGTTAGAACAGAATACGAAATAATTGTCAAAGGCTTTCTTGAAGCAGAATTTACAGTGGAGTGTGCCAGATGCCTTGCTCCTGTCACCTTCCCTGTTACTGCCCAGATCGAAAGAATGTATTCCTGGAACCCGGATATGCTTTCAGATCCGGAAGTTGAGCAGGTCTCGCACAATGATGGAACACTTTGTATATTAGACCCCGTTCGTGAAGCGATTATATTTTCCCTTCCTGTGATGCCTCTCTGTACTGAAAAGTGCAGAGGTCTTTGTCCCAGGTGTGGAATTAATCGTAATTTAGAAGAATGTGAACACGATCTCGAAGCCTGAGCTTCGAGCGTATAGATGAAAGCGAGAACCAGATGCCCGTTCCAAAAAGAAGGCATTCCTCCACAAGGCGCGACAAAGGTCGTACCCATTGGAAGATTGCTGTGAAGTCAACAAGTTCATGTCCTCAGTGCGGAGAGCCCAGGCTTCCCCACCGAGTGTGTAAGCATTGCGGTTTTTACAATGGCCGACAGGTTACAGAGCCTGTTGAAGATTAGTCTTATCCAGCGGTTGCCAGAACTTGAGTGATTCAGTTGTTGTGGCACTTGATGC
>JAGLQD010000495.1 GCA_023136985.1 Candidatus Sabulitectum sp.
TTTTACAAAGGCAGAATTGCTGTGCCTTTCACAGGGATCTGGAGTGACTACAGACATGTTCTGGCTCATGAGTTGAACCATGCGTATGTGTTTGACATGATGTACAGAAGAGAGCTGACAGACATTGTTAGAAGCAGAGCACCTCTCTGGGTAATGGAGGGTCTTGCGGAGTACACATCCCTGGGCTGGGATACTGCAAGTGAAATTGAATTCAGGGACATGGTCATCAACAATATGATCGCAAGTGTCGGCGAGCTCAGTCGCAGACAGGACTATCTGGTCTACCGTGAGGGACAAGCGATCTATCACTTTATGAATCAGCGGTACGGTCAGGAAAGATACTTCAGTTTTGTCAGGCACATGAAAAACAGAGACGGCATAGAAGGTGCGATACAGGAAGCGTTCGGAATGACCGTTAATCAATTCAGCGAAAGATTTATTGAATGGGCCAGAGAGACATACTGGTCAGATGTTGCTACAGGCGAAGGCCCATCTGATATAGGCACTCCTCTGATGCATGGAGAGGGCCGCAGGGCTTCAAGGATGAATCTTGCCGGTCCGGTTATTTCACCGGACGGTTCCAAGGTTGCCGGGTGTGATTACCATCATGCTCGATTCTCCGGAGTGGTTATTTCCGCGGTGGATGGTGAGGATCTGTTCAGACCTGTGAGTGGTGGAGGTGTTTTCGAGGAAGCGGTGTCACCTATGTACCGCACAATGGCATTCTCACCCGGTTCAGACTCTATTGCTGTAGCTTTTCATCTTGTAGAGAAAGATGGCGTCAAGATATCTGTTATTGGTGGTGATCCTGTAACTCTTCCGTTTGAGTTTGAGATGATCCGTGATCCAGTATGGAACCCCCAGGGGGGTCAGATAGCGTTCAGTGCCCTTCAGGGCGGTTCACTTGACATATGGCTTTACGATATATCTTCCGAGAACCTTTCCAGAATATCCGATAATGATCAGGGTGAGTTTGATCTGTGGTGGGGGCAGAGTGGAATCTGGTGTGTTTCCGAGAATCCTGCGGAGCGCCAGAGGAATATCCAGTGCTGGCAGATTGATAGATCCTTTGAGGAGGTGCATACCTGCCAGGAGGACCTTTCCGCACCAGTTGAAACCCCTGGAGGCGTCATCTTCATCTCTTCAGAGCACGGAGATCCCAACTTCTATCTGCTGCAGGGAGACTCTCTTCCAATTCTGAGACTTACTGATCTTTATGTGACTCCTCAGTACCC
Organism: Candidatus Sabulitectum sp.; assembly: GCA_023136985.1. Classification (GTDB taxonomy): domain Bacteria; phylum Fermentibacterota; class Fermentibacteria; order Fermentibacterales; family JCC-6; genus Sabulitectum. The sequence continues at coordinate 1,236 of JAGLQD010000495.1, forward strand.
CTCCTGGGCCGATTCATCCGGTATTGCCATGTTTCAGGCAACTGACTGGTCAGGCTCTGGAATGTTTATTACCAGTGATCTGGATTCAAGAAGAATTGAATCTGCATGTTCTGTTCATGTCTGCGGAGACAGGGAAACACCCGAGAGCTTCAACCAATTTGAAACAGGCAATTGGAGAATAGCTCCTTACCAGCCTGAGTTTTCTCTTGATCAGGTATCTGCTAATGCGGGGTTTGATTCTTACTCCGGGCTCACAGGAAATACCTACTTTCTTTTCAGTGATGTTTTAGCCCTTCATCAGATGGGTATTCTTGCTAATTTCAGTGGTCAGGTTAATGACATGGATCTTGCTGTGATGTACAGCAACATGAAACACCGATACCAGGCAGGTGGATCTGCCTACCGTTTCGTGTCCAGATATGTTTTTGAAGACTCTCTCGGTTACAGAGATTATGTAAGGGATATCAATCTGGGAGGCATGCTGGAGGTGGACTATCCGTTCACGAAAGCACTCAGAGCAGGTGTTACCGGCCATTACAGAAGAGTATCCAGAGAAGGGCTCTGGTCGAACGATATGCTTTTCCGGGAGAACATATTCTCCGTGCGAACCAATCTTGTTTATGACAATGCGTTGTGGGGGGCTGTTGGGCCTCGTGTGGGAAGCAGAATGAGCATCGACTTTGATTATGCTCCAGGCTTCTGGGACAATGCAGAGTATTTCACGGCAATGTTTGATCTTCGGGAATACACCTGGGTATCGTCAGAGGTTACACTGGCCACCAGGCTGGCTGGCGGAATTAGTTTCGGAGAGAACAAACAGAGATTTTTTCTTGGAGGAGCACTGCCTCACAGAAGAAGCACAGGGGACGTAGAGGGAGTGGGAGATGTTTTCCAGTTCTACGCAAGCTATGCGGATCTTCTTAGAGGATGGGATTATGTATCTCTTAACGGTA
>JAGLQD010000496.1 GCA_023136985.1 Candidatus Sabulitectum sp.
CCGGTAAGAAAATGCTCTGCCGCCCGGCATACACCGGTCCCGGATACTACTGCCATCTTTGCTAACTCACGATCCAGACTGTCAAGAGCCAAAACAGGAGACGCCAGAAGGTTGTTGTCCAGAAGAACATCCGGAACGTGCTCATCATCCTTACTGGAGGGAATGATAAATTTGGAGAGCCTTGCTATGGCAGGAACAAACGGAATGAACAAGATGCAGTTCACCACGTTGAATATTGTGTGAGCATTTGCCACCTGCCTTATGGGATCATGGGATGTTCTTCTAACCAGATTCATGAAGAAGCCGTTTGAATCCATAATTAATATTGCAAAGTAGATCGCACCGATGACCTTGATAAGGGTATGTGCCATGGCGGTCTGTTTCGCTGCACGGTTACCTCCCAGAGCAGCAAGCTGGGCAGTAATTGTCGTTCCAATGTTGTCTCCCAGAACAAGAAAAAAGGCACCCTGAAGCCCGATCAACCCTGAACCAGCCAGTGTCATTGTAAGACCGACAGTTGCACTCGAACTTTGAACAAACACCGTCACAAGTGTTCCTGCGAAAATAGCCAGGAGTGGGTTAGCACTGAACTGCGTAAAAAATTCCCTTACCGGGGCACTTCCCTGAAGGGGTTTTAAAACACCGCTCATGGTGGTCATTCCCAGGAAGAGCAAACCAAGACCCATAAGGACCTTACCCCACATCTGCCTTTTGTAGTTCTTTGAAAAGGAAGCAATGGCAAAACCAATTGTGATCATGGGAAATGCATATTTTGTTATTTTGAAAGCAATCAGCTGACCTGTGATAGTTGTTCCGATGTTTGCCCCAAGAATCACACCAACAGCCTGCTGAAGTGTCATAAGCGCAGTGTTCACAAAGCTTACCGTTATAACAGTTGTGGCACTTGAACTCTGAATAAGGGCCGTAACAAGTGCGCCTGCCATGACTCCCATAAGCCTGTTGGAAGTAAGTTTTCGAAGTATTGATTTCATGCGATTGCCGGCAACCTGCTGAAGGTTGGCAGACATCATCTGCATACCGAGAAGAAAAACGGCCAGACCACCGAAGATCTGGAAAATAACAGCCCGTATATCAAGAGATACAATGTCGAAAGCCGACATGAACTGGTGACCATCATCACCGAAAAGAATTGCAGTAACAACAACCTCGCCCATTTTCCCCAGCTCTACACTAACGGAGGCAATACCGTTCTCATCAGTCTGCACCACTAAGCCTTCGGAAGAATCCTCTTCAATGGTGTAACAACCCTCCGCAGGCAGGAGCAGGGCTTCACCACCGGTAACAGAAAAGTGAACCTCGTAATTCGCAATTGGAGCCCCGTTTGAGGCGTATGTCAGCTCAATAGAAATAGGGTTATCTATCTCTTTCCCGGAGCTGCCATAGTCTGTGTAAGGCAGGGAAACAAGGTTGAACTCGCTCTGCCCCAAAGCTATAACAGAAATCAGAAAAAGAACTGAAATAGCGAATCTCAACGGTACACTCCTGAATGACTAAATTGTATTGTTACTGGAATCCAGTTCGCAGGAATATAGCGAATGAATACGCCGCTAAGTGTATATGCCATCCAGAGAAAACAGTGACAAAAGCCTGCAACTCTACTGGTGTACTGCAAAATTCGCAGGAGAGAAATGCGGTAAAACATACTTACTGTTTCTGTCTCACTTTATTCTCCGGGCTCCTGACCGTGCCAGACGCCTCCGCCGATAATAGACTGCGCGATGTTCTTGATATGATCACCTGCTCTTTCACAGTAATCAATGAAATCCAGTATTGCCAGACCTGTGAGGTTTGAAACACCATAGGTTGCAAGGGATTTGCTGTAGTTGTTTCTGGCTTCCTCTTCGATCTGGTTCATTCTTCCCTCAAGGATCAGAACCTTCTGGGCTGCCTTCAGATCATGTGTTTCAAGAGCCAAGACAATATGCTCTGTCATTTCCCTGATAACCTCAAATGCCTGACCCGCAGCAGTGGTAAGCGGACCCTCAGAATCAAGGACATTGCCTGAAACTCTGTCCCTGGCTTCAACCATGTTTACTGCATGATCAGAAACCCTCTCAATATCGTTGATGGTAT
>JAGLQD010000497.1 GCA_023136985.1 Candidatus Sabulitectum sp.
ATCAAACCTTGATGGAACTGGAGACCCTGGAGAAGGAGATAAGTCCGGAGAGGAGTTATCCAGTCCGGAGTGGTGGTACAGACAACTGCTAAGTGAACCGTCAAGGGAAATATTGATTGAGAATGACCCTGCAACAGGTGTTTGTACAGTCACGGTTATTCACCAGCTCTCAGCAGAACTTGTGATTGACACCAACTGGGACGGAGTATTTGAGCCAGGTTACAAAACAATAAACGACACCAGATATGTCAGGCTGATCGTTGAAAAGATTGCCGAAGAAACCTCCCATGGCGGATGGCGTATTATTTCCGTTACAGCCGCTGAGCATATGCTGACAAGCGGTGAACAGGAAGTGCACATTTCTTCAATGCGCCTGTTCAAAGACGATGAATTGCTTTGGGAATGCATCGATCCCGGAGATTTCTATCAAGTTGACTCAGAACTTCCGAGGCTCAGCGAGGGTGATTTCGTAAGGATGGAAGCCACAATTGAACATGTAAATCCTCAATATGACCCACCGTTCTTTGTTATTGCCCATGGCCCGCTCTCCGGGCACAGCAGGCACTTCATGAACGACAACGGACTTTACGGTGATCACACTGCCAATGATGGCGTCTACAGCTACCAGTGGTATGTGGAATACACCGGACACCACCACCGGATTGCAGTGGATGTGATAGATGCGGATACATTTGCCGATCAGACAGAGCAGGATTATGACTCCGGTGCCTGGGGAATACATTTCCTGAAGTAGAATTTTAACTTCTTTTAACTGCTGGACAGTCGGAGAGCGTGCTGTCCAGCGCTTAACGAATCCTATCCTAATAATAGACATTGACAAAGACGGATGCTTTCCACAGTTTAACTGTACTGGCATTGAGGAGCTTATTATGTCTTTTGCTGTAAAGTATGACAAAATTGCTGACTGCATTCTGGTAACAGTAAACGGCAATTTTAATCTATCGATTCTTCCGTTGCTTGCTGCAGAAGTAAAACATCTTATTCACGATAACAGCTGTATTCATATTCTTACCGATTTTCGCCATGCGGAATTAACAGACTCCCCCACTAACACATACAAAATGCCTGATTCAGCTCTGAATTCCGGTATCTGCCGCAGCATAAAGAGAGCTCTAGTGGTTAAGAAAATAGAGCAGAATTTCCGCTTTCTTGAAACAGTCTTTATTAACAGGGGAAATGTTGTTAAATTATTTGACAACATGGATGAAGCAAGAAATTGGCTGAACAGCAACTGACACAACAGTGACCATAATGCACTACCCATACATAAACAGTGCAGTATTGTAGCGCTTTTTCTAATATTGTTCAGAGATCATCTTACTTCCGGCATTCAATCCTGGCAGAAATAACATCTTTGCCGCCAAGTATTCTTAAAAAACATTCAGAGGAAGGTAAGCATTCAGCATCCAGAATTGCCTGGCTGGAGCTGTTATCAATTCGCAGTCTCTTTGTGCACTTAAGCCGACCGTGCAGATCATATATAAGAACCGAGGCTGATCCTGAATAGGAGGCTATTGACTCCACCGGGATTATGAGTTCTGATCTGAAATTCTCATTGAAATCAATATGCGTTCCCATATCAGTCTTTGTGTGGGTAACAGTTACTTCTGAGAGAATATCTTTAATTTTGAAAAAGACTAAAATTCCTCCAGGAGTTGAATCGTCAAATGTTCTTTCCTGGGAATTCCCATCCTCTCCGACACCACCAACTGAATTCTGATCATCGTCCAGGAGATAGCTTGTTGCCGGTTCAAGAGCGCTGCCAGCAGAACCATCATCATCATCATCTAAAGGGTAATATGTCGACGGTTCAAAAGCTCTGCCTGCAGAACCGGCAGCAGCAACTAAAGGGTCACTTGCTGTCGGCTCAAGAGTGCTGCCAGCAGAACCATCATCATCATCATCTAAAGGATAATATGTTGACGGTTCAAAAGCTCTGCCTGCAGAACCAGCAGCAGCAACTAAAGGGTCACTTGCTGTCGGCTCAAAAGCGCTGCCAGCAGAACCATCATCATCATCATCATCTAAAGGGTAATATGTTGACGGTTCAAAAGCTCTGCCTGCAGAACCGGCAGCATCTTCTAAAGGGCAACTTGTTGCCGGTTCAACATCGCAACCGTCATAACGCTTCATTTGGTAAAATCCCTTGGTCTGAAACGAACTATATATTTCTATCTAGAACTATTACCGTTCTAAGTGATGATGTCAATGGGGTTAACTCTTTTTATTAAAGATACTGATCGACTTAGAGGATATTCCCAGGAGTCAAGTGGCCGATGTTCGTGTTGAACCTTCCAGATCAAACCACTACGCAGACGGCATTCATCATTGTGAAGCCAGGCTGGGTCAATCGAAAAATGGTTGCTGGCAAATTTGTTACTTCTAACGGAGACGCTCTGCTGCTATCGCTGAATGTTATCTATATCAAACCTACAGCATTTCCTGCGGAGCACTGATGCTGAATGCTGTTCAGATAGACATGCAGGGAAATGATCGATTTTCCACAGTTGCTAAAAGGGATCAGATAGCAGTCAGGCAGCAGACTTTAGTTTGACTGCAAGGAATAGTATACAGGGTGCAGTTACTACAGGAATCATTTCGTTGAATATTCTGGCTTCATCGCTCAGATTTCCAACAAAAGTCATCCCTGCAAAGAATACTGGCAGCAGTAATGTCATGAGCATCACATCTGACTTTACTTTTCTGATTAGAAAAGGAAGCAACAACCACAGTCCTCCGAAGGTCATCAGCATCCTTAACTCCTGTGTGTCGCCAGAAATCATTCTCTTCAGAACCGCTATGTTATTACTGAAATGAGCTTCGTACATGGAAGCAGGAATGGAGCTTCCCGCTCCGACCAGGTTGTTGAGAAATAGTCTTACAGCAAGTGCAGCTACAAGCAGAAGAAGAGAGTGTGTAAGCAAAAGTGAAATTTTTCTTTTTCCGAACTGCATTAGAAACATTGCAGGGATCAGAAACACGGCAGTTTCTCTGTTGATAACTGCAATTATAAATATCAGATGAAATCGAAACAGTTTTTTCTCTGAGATAGCAACCAGACCAAGGGTGAAAAAGAGAACCGCAGGAACATCATCCAGGTAGTGGATCGAACTCAGAATAATGTAATTCCAGACCATGGGCAGAAGAATCAGCGGTGCGTAAAGTATGCTGCTCTCTTCACTTGCCCCCCCCCCCCAGGTTCTGAGTAACCGGGCGAACGCAAAAAGCAGGGCAGCTGATGCTATGGCAATATAAGTGAGAGCTGCAGTTTTCTCGGGTAAACCGACCTCTGATAGAAGCCTTACTACAGTTGGAGATAGCACCCTGGAAGCCGTAAAGACAGAACCGCCAAAGTTAATCCTTTCGTGAATCGCATAGTCAAAATGTGAATCCATGGAAAGGGACAACAGCACAACGAACGTCACAGAGAGTATGCCATACAAGGTTGTGATCGAGATTAACCGCGGCACTCGTTGTACTGTTTTCATTCGAACCTCTCTTAAAGCTTCACGGAAAGTACATTGCTGCTGGATCCAGAAATGAGATCCTTAATTCTCAAACAATATACACCTGGGCACAAGTTTTCTATGCCATCGTCCCCAATCCTTATTGTACTGGCGGAAGTATTGAGTCTGATTAGAATATACAAGACGGCCATCAATGCTAAAAATCTGCACAGAATATAACGCATCTTTATCCTGGTTAAAGAAAACTTGAATGTCACTTATCCATGGAGAGGTAACTACCGGGGTAAACGAGGATTGGTATATGTCCTCTCTCATCTCCACATCTTCTTGATCTTCCACTATTTCGAAAACCCAGATTCTATCATCTGCAATGCTTGTCCAAGTATTTTCCTTGACGATAGAAAACCCGAGAATACTATTTCTAGTAACCTCTGCATGATTGAATGCTATGGGATTACTACATATGCTTCATCGCCCCGAGAATAGATTTTTGACCGTTTGCTATGTTCTTTCCAAGCCGCCATGCATCCACGATACTCACCAGCCAGCAAAGTAGAAGAGGTGGAAGCAGATACAATTTCACTTCAACAAGTGAAGAAACAGCCACAGAAAACATAATGGGAACAGTAATTTCTTCACCCTTACAAGCAAGATGCTCCAGCCCAGTCCAGGTACCGTAAATTACTACAAGCAGCATGGCCAGCACTCCTGATGCGCTGACAACGGCGAAAACCATGCCGCGTTTGAAGTGATTTAAAACCATCTGCCCTGAACCGGGATAAAGAAAAGCAGACCACAATGCCCCGCGAACAGAGTCTTTCACGGCAGTATTTCCAGCTTACCTGCGCCTGAAATGTGTTTTTGAACTTTTTCAGGATTTCCATGACAAATTACTTTCCCGGCACCGGAGATCTTTACTGAGATTTTTTCTGATGCATGTACAACTGCTCTTCCTGAACCTCGAATACTGATCTTTACTTTTTCACAGATCAGATCACCGGCAGACAAATTCCCTGCCCCGGAAAATCTAGCCTCCATATTTTTACAGCTGCCTGCTGCTGTTACCTTGCTGGCACCACTTCCTCTTACAAGAAATTCCTGCGAGTCCAGGTTTACAATGGTTGCTTTTGTGGCACCATACAATCTCAAGCTCTTCAGATCAGCCATTCCTACCTGAAGTCGAATAGCTGTTTTTGAGGAAACAGAGTGAGAGAATGAAATTGAAAGCTCATTTTTCTCCACAACTGTCTTTACAGATTCAAAAAGGTTATCGTCTGTTGTGACCTCCAGTGTCTGGGGTTGACCGCAGATAATATCGATCTTAACAGCCCCTGATACTTTCACACTGTCAAATGGTTCAACTTCAATTGTTCTGGTTTCCTTAACTCCGCTTCCTTTTATACGATTACTGAACAGTATCCCAAAAAAAGAGAGAAACGGCACTGCTATCAGAACAATAATGAGCAGCACTCCGGCGATGAGTAAAGCCCCGGTGATTGCCACCCCCGCCAGTGGCAGAGCCACTGCAAGAACGAGAAGAACTACTGATACTGCGAAAATAACGGCACCCAGAGCAATAACTGCTCTGAGTACCGGGTTTTCAATTTCATGATTGAAAAAGAAGAGGGTCATCAGCTTCTTCCGGATGTACCGCCGGTTGAGCCACCTGAAGTTGAACCGCTGCGTCCGGTGCTGCCACCTGAGGTAGAACCACTTCTACCGGAATCACCGCTGTTTGCTCCCAAATTGTTTACTCTGTTCCTGAGAGAAGCTATCTCACCTTCAAGGCCGTTGAGCTCAGCTCTCAGGCTGTCAATTGAAAGACTCTGTGTCTCTATTACAAGAGCCATTTCGTCAATGAGGGAATCTGATCTGGCAGAAAGGTTCTGGAAATCTTCGTCGAAAGTTTCCATAATGCCGTCCAGGTCGAAGTCGGGCATGTCGGGCATCTCAAAAGTACCTGAGCTGAGCTGCTCTTGAAGATCATCGATCCTTCCACTTAATTCTTCATTGTTCTCTACCACATCCTGGATCTCATCTGAGATATCATCTACCTGGCCCTGAACCTGAGAGGCAATCTCTCCGGTGCCTGGCATTTCGCAGGCGCCAAACATAAGCAGAAATCCCATTCCGATAAATACAGTTTTTTTCATTTCTTAACCCTCTTTCCGGTTATTTTTCGCTGAACACTTCAGCAGTATAGGAAAATATTTCGGTTCCCTCTTCCAGGTAGGCCTGAGGTGAAAGCCCAGCTTTCAAACATGTATGAGCCAGGAATGCTTCTCTGTCCCATCCCTCTTCTGCTGCTACCTGGGGCAAAAGGGTACCTGCTCTGTTACCTCTTCTGATGTAAAGCC
>JAGLQD010000498.1 GCA_023136985.1 Candidatus Sabulitectum sp.
ATCATATCGCTCTTGGCAAACACACTGCATCTGCCTGCGATCCTGGGTGGCGCGTCGCAGGTAACAGCCAGGTCTCCCATTTCCTCCGGAGTAAGACCCAGTCTGCCTGCCTGCTGATCAAGAAACGAACCTGTGCCTGCTGCGCAGATGGAATTCATAGAGAATTCATCCATAACAGCGGAACCGGTTGCATCTGTTCGCATTAAAAGAAGTTTTGAATCCTGGCCGCCCATCTCGATAACAGAACCGGCATAAGGCAGATACTCTGAAATTGACGCGGCAAGAGCAACAACTTCGTTAACTAAGCCTGTGGCTGTGAATTCTGCTATTCTTGATGATCCAGTGCCTGTAAGAACCACCGGTATGGTGTTCAGCTCAGGGTGTGCTGCAAAAAGAGCCAGCAATGCCTCCATGGGCTTGCCCTGATGCCTGTGATATATGCTTCGGATTATTTTTTTATTCTCAAGGAACGCTACTTTTATCGCAACAGATCCAATATCAATACCTGCAGTGATCTTTTCCATGTTTACTCCCGGTTCTCAGTTTAACCGGGAATATGCTCTTTTACAGAAGAATAAGACACCCCTGTCACCATTCAAGTTGCTGCAATTTACTCAGAATGCGTAATTTACACTCATTTCGTCCGCAGCAAAAAGAATGCTTACCCTCTTAGCTGAATTTGCAGAGTCAATAGTTACATATTCCATGCTCAGCAGCTCTCCGGCAGTTTCCCATTCCAGAAGGATAGGCGAAGCGCCAAGGGGTATTTCCATATCTGAACCGACTGTCTGATCTGCTTTAACATTGTGCCAGGTTTCCGAGTTACCATGGATGGTCATGGTCAAAACAGCAAGATCAAGGCCGGTTCCATTGTTCAGCTGAATTTTCGAACCACCGCAACCTGCAAGCAGAACAAATACCAACACAACCAGAAGCTTCTTCATGATCAAAATTCCCTCCCGTATAATGGAACTAAATATCTTTCCCCTTTTACCATTGTTTGCAGAGAAGTATAATCGCTTTTAACTCTGGACGGGAGGACTCCCCTGAAACTGATATTTATTCTTTTCTTAGTGATATTTCCAACACTTGCTCAGGGGTACATAGGACCTGGGGCAGGATTCGGAATTCTTACATCATTCGTTGTGTTTCTTAACGCTGTTGCGGTATCTCTTCTCTCTTTTCTTTTCTGGCCGGTTATGGCACTGATCAGATCTGTCAAAAAAAGCAAACGGCCACTTACTGCCCAATGCAGCAAGGTTGTCATTCTGGGCCTGGACGGTCTTTCTCCCCACCTGGTAGAGAAATACTGGGCAAACGGTGATCTGCCAAATCTTAAACAACTTGCGGATATCGGCTCCTATAACCGTATGCGAACAACAACTCCCGGCGTCTCGCCTGTGGCATGGTCCAGTTTTCAAACAGGCGTAAATCCAGGCAAACACGGGATCTTTGATTTTCTGGCAGCGGATAGAAAAAGATATCTGGCTGTTTTGAGCTCTGTAAAAACAAA
>JAGLQD010000499.1 GCA_023136985.1 Candidatus Sabulitectum sp.
TAGGCGTCCCGAGCGGTAGCACGGAATAGCAGCGCTATTTGACGATAATCAGCGTGTATTGTAGCCGTTCGTGTGGTGGTTAATGCCGATGTTGTATTTTCGGTCAGGCTCCTGGTGTACAGAAAAGGCATTTTTCGTTATTCTACAGGGTTCGGGAGTGTTTTGAATCGGGGGCGAGGTACCCCCTGTAACAGACAGAGGGGGAAGAGTTGAATAGTAAAGTACTGATAACAGGCGGAGCTGGCTTTATAGGGTCACATCTTGGAGATCTTTTACTCTCTTCGGGTTACGAAGTAAAAGCATATGATAATCTTGACCCACAGGTTCACGGAGAGAATGCTTCAAGACCCGACTATCTGAACAGTGAGATTGAGCTGATAATCGGTGATGTGAGAGATGCTGATTCCTTTGCCCGTGCCTTGCATTCTGCTGACATTCTTGTTCATTTTGCCGCTGCCGTGGGTGTAGGCCAGTCAATGTACGAGATAACAAGATATACATCAATAAACACTATGGGGGCTGCAGTAGTTCTTGAAGAGGTTGTGAAGCAGAAAGATCACATTGAGAAAATGCTTGTGGCAAGCTCCATGTCAATTTATGGCGAAGGTCTTTACATCTGTCCTGTCTGCGGGGAAGTTACACCGAAACTCAGATCTGCGGAACAGCTGGTAGAACGCAAGTGGGATATGCTGTGTCCGATCTGCGGAGCATCATGCACTCCTGCTCCTACTCCAGAGACAAAGCCTTTGTTTCCCACAAGCGTCTATGCTGTGAACAAAAGAGATCATGAAGAACTGTTCCTTGCGGTAGGTGATGCTTACAATATTTCAACAACGGCTATGAGATTTTTCAATGTCTACGGAGAAAGACAGGCGCTGTCTAATCCGTACACAGGCGTGGGTGCCATCTTTGCGTCAAGGCTGCTTAACGGTAAGCCTCCTGTGGTATTCGAGGATGGTGGACAGAGCAGAGACTTCATTCATGTGCATGATATTGCCAGAGGATGCCTGCTTGGCATAGAAAGCAGCAATTCTGACGGTGAGGTCTTTAATCTTGGTACCGGGCGCAAACTGTCGATCATGGATGTAGGCAGGGCAATTGCCCGGGAGCTGGGAAGACCTGTGGGGGATTTCATAGTTAACAACCAGTATAGAGCCGGAGATATTCGACACTGCTATGCTGATGTTTCCAGAGCGGAAAAGATGCTTGGTTTTAAGGCCTCAACAGTGTTTGAGGATGGAGTAAGTGAGCTATGCAGCTGGGTTGGCCGTCAGACAGCCACAGACATGGTTGACAAAGCCACGGAAGAGCTGAAGAAAAGAGGGCTGGCCAGATGAGTGTTCATCTGCTGATCGATGCAAGGGCTGTTCAAAAGAATGTGGATGGAATCAGCAGATTCTCTTTGAATGTTACGAAGTGTATTATAAAAAAGAGACCCGACTGGAAAATAACAATCCTCATCGGGAAAGCCGCAGCTTTTCATCTTGAAAACACCAAGGCAGAAATTATCCTGGACGATTCCTCAAGATTCAGAACATCGGTAAACAGGAAGCTTTCCGTTCAGATGAACGAAATAGCACCTGATGTTTTTCTGAATTTCTCCATGGCTGGTCCGCAACCAGATGCGCCTTCCATAATAACAGTTCATGATCTTATGGTTCTTAACCTGCCCTGTTATTTCGGTGATGGTATTATCAGAAATGCCTTCAGTCGTTACATTTTTCGCAGGGCACTGAAAGCTTCCATTGGACATGCTTCAGCCATTGCCGTTCCCACAATGACAACTAAGCTCGATGTAATGCGAGGTTTTCAGTCTGCAACAGACATGGTGTTTATCACCGGAGAGGGGCAGGCTCTGTTTACTTCTCCAGTCTCGGCGCAGATGGAGAGACAGAACTTCTTTCTTTATGTAGGCAATGCTCGCGGCTATAAGAATATCCCCCGTTTCCTCACCGCGTACGGTAGACTCTGGGCACTGAACGAGAAGACACCACCGCTTGTCATGGTTGTCCGGAAGGATCGTGCATACAGCTACTTCCGGAAGCATCTGGATTCGAACCCCGCAAGATCGAATATCAAAGTTCTCACACACATCTCTGATGAGGAGTTGCGCAATCTTTATCTAACCTGCAAAGCGCTTCTGATCCCTTCCGTTTACGAGGGTTTTGGCCTGCCCGCCCTGGAGGCAATGGCCACAGGGGCTCCTGTTATGGCTTCCAAAACCACAGCTCTTGAAGAGGTAGTGGGGAATACCGGGGTTCTTATAGATCCCTATTCGGTTATAGACATAATGCGTGGTATGGCCGAACTGTCCGCAGCTTCTCCTGAAGAACTCAGGGAACTGGGAAAGAGAGCCCAGGAAAGATCAGGAATCTTTTCCTGGGAAAAAACCACAGATTGTTTTCTTGAGCAGATTGAAGCTCTTTTATGAAAGTTGCTGTGGTAAACCCGCCATTCATGGATGGCAGGTTCTCAAGAACATCCAGATCACCGGCAATTGTAAAGAGCGGAACAATGTACTGGCCCTTCTGGCTGGCATATTCAGTTGGTACCCTTGAAAGGTCAGGACATGATGTGTTGTTCTACGATTGTCCTGCAGAGAACATCACAAAAGATCAATTACTGGAGAAGCTGAAGGCAGCATCTCCTGCAATGATAGTACTGGACACAAGTACACCTTCGATCCACAGCGATCTTTCCATTTCCAGAGAGATCAAGGAGCTGCTACCACAGTCTTCTATCTTCCTGGTGGGAACACATGTCAGTGCACTTCCGGAAGAAGTCCTGTTGTCTGCTCCCTTTATTACCGGTATTGCTGCAGGCGAATATGATCTTACTATTCCGGCCCTTGCGGATGCCTTGCAGAAAGAAGAAGATACCTGGAAGGTTCCGGGTGTATGGCTGAATAGTGAAGAAAAGCCGTTCTTCACCGGGCATAGAGAACTGCTTGCAGACCTTGACTTTCTTCCCATGCTTGCAGATGTGTACAGAAAGCACTTGAAGCCGGAAAACTACTTTTTTGCCGCTGCCAGATACCCTTCTGTAATGATCATCACCAGCAGAGGGTGTCCTTTCAAGTGCTCATATTGTCTCTGGCCTCAAGTCCTTCACGGAGGGACTTATCGTTCCAGGTCTCCGCAGAATGTAGCTGAGGAGTTTATAAAGGTACAGAAGTATTTTCCTCAGGTACAGGAGATAGTCTTTGAAGACGACACATTCAGCGTGGACTCCCGTCGCGTTGAGGAAGTCTCTGATGCCCT
>JAGLQD010000005.1 GCA_023136985.1 Candidatus Sabulitectum sp.
CAGCAATTTGTTTCATCTTTGATAGTGAGAACAAGACTATTACTCAAAAGGAAGATCTTGCAAGAAGAGCGAAGAAGCCCGTCCACTTTCTGAATAGAGTGATGTTTGAGAATTACATACTGGATGCAGAAGCTATTGCAGAAATAATCAGAATGAGGCTTGATGAATATGATATCGATGGTATTGAAATAAGTACTGAAATTGTTGACAAATGGATAGAGGAGAATTTCAACAACAGGCGATATTATGAAAACGAGATGATCAACAAAGATCAAATTGAAGAGTTGCAATTAGATGGTATTGTCTGGGTTGGAAAAATTGATGCAGCAAAGTTCCTCAAAGAACTTTATGAATCAATTTTGAGAGAGAAGTATCGATACGATAAAATGTGTGACTCCGTGGACATTGCTAAATGGCTTATTGAGAGAAACAAACCAATGATAATCGAGTTGAAGAATGAGATTGAGGCAATGTTGCAAGAAGCATAGTATCAATCTCCTACATCTTTCCCTACATCAGATTCCGGGGATCAACATCCACATCCATGCGGACAGTGGTCTGTTTCAGTGCGTTGAAGGTTTTTCTCATTGTGGTTACCGCTGCTTTGAGGGTTGCGTGGCTGGGGGCTTTGAGCAGGGCACTGTAGCGGTATTTGTCTGCGATCTTTGCCATGGCTGCTTCACTGGGGCCTAGAAGGGTGCAGTTGGGAGGGAGTGCTGTTTTGCAGGTGAGGTCGGCGGCTTTCTTTGCTTTTTCCTGATTTTTGCCTGCCCAGAGCAGTCTGATCATTCTTGTGGTGGGCGGGTTGCTGAGCATTGCGCGCATTTCCAGTTCCTGGGTGATGAAGGTTTTGTAGTCGTGGTTGCAGGCTAACTGGATGACGGGGTTATCCGGGTCTGTGGTCTGGATGATTACCTCGCCTGGTTTTTCGCCTCTGCCAGCCCTTCCTGATACCTGAAGCAGCAGGTTGAATGTGCGTTCCTGAGCCCGGAAGTCGGGCATGTAGAGGCCCATTTCAGCACCAATTACAGCTGCCAGGGTTACATTGGGGAAGTCATGGCCTTTGGCTACCATCTGGGTGCCAAGAAGCACATCTCCTTCTCCCTTTGTGAACTGCTGTATGATCTTCCAGTGTGCTGACTTGGTGCTGGTGGTGTCGGCGTCCATTCTTATTACTTTTGTCTGTGGCAGAAGCTCTTTCAGGGCGTCCTGTACCTTCTGTATGCCAGGGCCCTGTCTTTTGTACTCCTCGCCTTTGCACTGTGGGCATCTGGTTTTTGCACTTTTCCAGTTGCCGCAGTGGTGGCAGCGGAGTATTTCACCGTGGCGGTGATAGGTCATGGATATTTCACAGGCGGGGCACTTCTCCACATGACCGCAGGCAATGCACATCTGTATGGGGGAGTGACCTCTGCGGTTGATAAGTATGATGCTCTGCTCTCCTGCTGCTGTGCGTTTGCCTATTCCAGCCAGCAGTTCTCTGGAAAGAAGAGTGAATTCCTGCTTGTTGGAATCGATCAGGGTGATCTTCGGAAGCTCTCTTTTGGTGGCTCTGTCCGGCAGGGTTAGAAGAGTGTAGCGGTTGAGCTGGGCATTCTGCCAGCTCTCGGCAGAAGGGCTGGCAGAGCCCAGTATCACCGGGATCTTTTCAATGCTTCCCCTGACCACTGCAAGGTCACGGCCGTTGTACCTGGGCATAGAGCTCTGCTTGTAGCTGTCATCGTGTTCCTCATCTACAACTATTATCCCAAGATTCTTAACAGGGGCGAAGATGGCACTGCGGGGGCCTATTACTATGCTGCGCTCACCCCGCTCCACCATGCTCCATGCATCCAGTCGTTCTCCCTTGGAAAGGCCGCTGTGAAGCACTGCCACTTTGTCGGGAAAACGGTTGTTGAATCTGCTTACTGCAAGAGGGGTAAGGGAGATCTCTGGAACAAGAACTATGGCGCCTCTGTTCTGTTTTGTTTGTTTCTCAATGAGTTTGAGGTAGACCTCGGTCTTACCGCTGCCGGTTACACCGTGGAGCAGGAATGTTTTTCCTTTTCTTTCTTTTCTTTCTTTTC
>JAGLQD010000050.1 GCA_023136985.1 Candidatus Sabulitectum sp.
TCATAAACAGTTGTAGAGGCATCTACTGAAGTAGCACCAACGAAAAAACCGCTTGTCTGCCTGGTAGATCCGCATGACACTACAAGCATCGTTGCAACAATAATGTATATTTTCTTCATGAAAAGTGTTCTCCATTTTTGGGAAAGAGATTGAAATTGTGTTGAAAACTAAAGTATTTTCTGCCTTCTGTCTAGTGTTAAGCTTAATGTCCGGCTGCGGTGAGGCAGATCCGGATGAAAAGATTGTTGTTGTTGCGATCTCTGAAACCGGATTCGTTCAAACTGCACCTCTCTACCATGTATCAGCTCCGGATTCTTTCCGGACTGCGCTGATCTGGGATCAGAATTCACCTCTTCTTGTCAGCATGATCACCCGGGATGAGTATACCACTAGTGGTGATACTGTTCTCTCTGGAACAGATCCGTTCTTCTCTTTTGAGACGGACAGGCTGGAAATGGCATTAAGCATAGCCAGAGCCGTTGAAGACACCGCTTCTATAGACAGTCTGTCCGCCTTACTCGCAGACTCTTCTTCCTTTGTTTACTTCACATCTTCCAGGTCTGGTTCCATACTGAACCTGGTTTCTACAGGAAGCATACTTCAGCCAGGCGATACTATTGCAATAGTAACAGGCCCTCCCCCTGATTCCCTGTTTATTCTTTCTCCTGCATATTCTCACATCAGGTGGCCTGCACCTCTTCCCGGATGCATAGTAACTACTCATGGACTTCAATGCACAGGACCGTGGCCAGGTGCATCAGCATCCATCCCCGGAACATGGTCTGTTCAACCTCAATTCATTCATGAAGAAGGTCTTTTATCATTTCTTATTGCGGCTGCAGGAGACACGATCCCGATTACCGTTATCGGGTATACAGACACATCCAGAATAATTTACTGCACTTTTCTTCTGGATTCAATAGCTCTTACTCCCTGGTAAATCTGTTAACTCTTCCGTGGCATGAAACCCCTGAGCCATGGGTGTCAAAGTAATTCTGATGGTAACTTTCTGCCTGCCAGAAACTATCCGCCGGGGCGATCTCAGTGGAAATCACATATCCGCGATTTTCAAGAATTGCAACAAGTTCATCAAGTATTGCCAACTGAGCAGCATCTGCATAAAAAACAGCGGACCTGTACTGGGTTCCAGTATCCACCCCCTGGCGATTGATCTGCGTTGGATCATGTATCTCGAAAAAGGTCATCGCCAGTTCTCTGTATGAAACGGTCGAATTGTCAAAGAGAACTTTCACAGTTTCCGTATGTCCTGTTGAACCGGAACATACATCACTGTATTCCGGGTTTTCCACAGACCCTCCCATATAGCCCGAGTGGGCGCTTAGAACCCCTGCAGTGTGATCGAATGTGTATTCAATACCCCAGAAACAGCCACCTGCAAAATATGCTGTTTCAATTCTATCCGCTGGAACAAAATTCATTGAAATAGAGTTAACGCAATGTCTGGTATTTCTCTCTGTATAGCCTTCTCCTGTGAACACATGTCCAAGATGACCACTACAGGCAGCGCAGCGTATCTCTGTTCTCATGCCATCATCATCAGGAATCATCTCTACAGCACCCTGAACAGCTCTGTCAAAAGCAGGCCATCCGCAATGTGCCTGAAATTTGGTTTCAGACATGTACAGCGGTGCGTTGCACTGTTTGCACGTATAGATCCCATTCTCGAAAGATTCCACAAACAAACCGGAATTGGGCATTTCCGTTCCACCGTGAATGATGACATTTTCTTCTTCCGGAGTAAGCTCTCTGTATTCCATATCTCCTTCTCCATTCACCATAGACGAGGTGAGTAAAATCAAACCGGCCACAAAAATAAGTGTTGCTGCCAACCTCCACATCATGCTACCTCCGTTCATGGAGGACAACACAGGCACAGAGCAGAGGTTCCACACTCTCGATACTGAATTATATTAGCTATGCGTGAAGAGGGTTTTTCATCCATGAGAGGGGATTTTTTTGTCCAGTAACCTTTTTAGTTTTGAGACCGATTACATGTGGGATACTGTGGCCGAAAACACAATTGACCAGTTTGCTCTATGGCGACAGAAGGGAAGACTTGGCTTTCTCGACCTGCCGTTCAACAGAGAAATGCATAGTGACACAATACAGCTGGCAGAAAATCTGCTCAAGAAGAACAACACCCTTTTTGTTGCAGGTATAGGAGGTTCATCTCTTGGCCTGCGGGCAATTCTCTCGGCTCTTAAGGACGATTCAGGAGGAAAAGTAGTTGTAGTAGACTCGCCTGATTCAAAAGTAATAAAGCGGGCTGTTGCAGAAGCAACCCCTGCCCACTGCGCCATTACCGTTATAACCAAATCCGGAGGAACCGCTGAAACCCTTTCAATATTCATGGAACTCCGAAGAGCTCTTGGTTCAACTGCTTCTGTAATCGCAATCACTGACCCGGAGAAGGGTGAGTTGAGAAAGCTTGCAGAGAACAAAGGGTGGGATTCCCTTCCGGTGCCTTCGAATGTAGGTGGAAGATTCAGCGTCCTCTCACCGGTAGGTCTGTTCCCTGCAGCTTTTGCAGGAATCGATACTACAGCTCTGCTGAACGGTGCGGCTGAGGTTGTTAAGGATTTTGACTCAAAGGGTATCAACAGTCTTGCAGGCAGAATAGCTGGTGCCTTTCTCTCAAAATTCCAAAGCCATCCGGTTCATGTGTTCATGCCGTACTCAGACTTTCTTTACGACACCGCATTGTGGTTCGCACAACTCTGGGCGGAAAGTCTCGGAAAAGCAGAAAGTCTTTCCGGTGAGAAAATTTGTACAGGACAGACCCCGCTTGCCTGCCGCGGTCCTGCTGATCAGCATTCACTTGTTCAGTTATTCATGGAAGGCCCCGCAGACAAAACTGTTTCAATACTTACAGAAGCTCCCTGTGACAGTTCCCAGCCCAAACCCGGGAAATTCAGTGGAATTTCTTCAATGAGCTACCTTGAAGGCAGAAGCCCCGACGAGCTTAGAATGGCAGAAGCCGACGCTACAGCTGCAGCTCTTTCCGAAAGAGGCACTCCTGTATCACGATTCATTATTCCCGAGATAAATGCAGAATATCTGGGGCAGCTTTTCATGTCGCTGGAGATCGCTACTGTCCTTTCCGGGCTGTGCCTTCAGGTTAACCCTCTGAACCAGCCGGGAGTGGAGCGTGGCAAGATCCTAACCTACAAAGCTATGGGTCGGGAGGGATTTTGATAGTTCTTCTGTCAGTGATTATCTCTGTGTTTCCACCATCTGCTACAGAGAACTGGTACACAATGCTTCAGACAAGTTACCAGCTGGGATGCTCTGCCGATTACCTGCTTGCAGACCCTGGCAGCAGTGGTATTCTAACAGGCGGACTGCCTATAGTTGCCGTTGGCATGCTCCCGGAACTACCGTGGCCGGATGCAAATACCATTGATCCTTTGCAAAGCGGCCTGTGGGGCAGAGGTACATGGAACACATCTGTTAACCAGAGTCTCTTTCAGGATTCAATGAGTCTTTCAAAGATAGGACTGATACAGAACACCCGTGATCACAGCAGGTATATTTTTCAGCTGGAAAGACCACTTCCCTGGAATACTTCAGGCAACTTCCAAATTATCAGAGATGATACTCTCAGACTCTCTTCTGCTCATCTCCAGCATGGCTCTTTCAATCTAAGAGCTATGAGCTGGGAGGGACACAAATACGGCTGGGGTATGTGGACAGGCTGGGATTCTGAATACCTTTATGCAAGAACCGGATTCTCCAGGCTTGACCCTGGAGACAGACGACCGGAAATTCTTGCAGGAGCAAAGTTTGATCTTTCTTCTACTCTGCTTGAATTTGGAGCAGCAGCTTCTTACACAGACAGTTCGTTATCAGGAAGAGGAGTTGCAGGATTATCCAAAGTGATTGGACCTTCTATAATATCCGCCTGCTTCGAATACAATCATCACGGGGAAAGCTTCTGGGGAGGGATCAATCTCCCTATGGGAGCTTTTCAGTTTTCTACAGCCCTTTCCCGCCCTGCAGGAGATGAGCTGTTTTCCGTGATTGCATTGAGACATCCGAGATTCAATCTTGTAAGCAGATTATTTGATAAAGGAGCAATAGCTGCAGATATGGAAACAGCATGGGGTTTCTTTCGGGGAAAAGGAGCTGCTTCCTGGGATTTTCATAGCGATTCATTGTCAGTTTCTTCCTGGTTGTTCCTGGGTGTTGACTGGTACAGAGCACGATTTGAAGCAGGACCCAGGGTCTCAGCAGGTTTGGATTCCACAGGAAATTGGGATGAAACCCTGGATGTACTATTAGGTTTTACCCTTACAACTTTTTCCTTTTCAACCGCATTTGAAGACCTGACCAGCCAGGCGGAGCGAAGCTTGTCTTTCGGAATTACCTGGGCTTTCACGGATCAACCTCCAGTAACCCCCACTGGAGACGAAGAGGAGAGGAATGGAAACTAAGATCGCCGTACTGGCTTCAGGAGCAGGATCTAATTTCAAGGCTCTTGTTGCAGGAGATACCGGACCTGGAACAGTGGATATCCTGCTCACGGACAACAAAGATGCAGGAGCGTTAAAACTGGCAGAGGAACTGGGTATCGAATCGAAGTATCTGTATCCCGGGAAGTACAAAACCAGATTCGGAATCGTGGAAGAAGAGTTCTGGGCCAGGTTTCTCATTCACAGAGGTGTTGAGTTAATCTGTCTTGCAGGGCTTATGAGAATCATAAAGGGGCCTCTTCTGGAGGCATTCCACGGCAGAATAATGAACATTCACCCTTCGCTGCTGCCGGCTTTCCCGGGCCTCGATGCACAGGGACAGGCATTCAACTACGGTGTTAAGGTTGCAGGCTGTACAGTTCATTATGTTGATAATGGCACAGATACCGGTCCCATCATTCTTCAGGAATCGGTTGTTGTACTGGAATCCGATCACAGGGATTCACTGGCCGAAAGAATTCTTACAAAAGAACATGAGATATACCCAAAAGCAGTAAAAGCCCATTGCCTTGGAAGAGCAGTATATTCCAAAGTTGTCCGGTAACTGAACAGGGGGATATAAGCATGAGCGGTGTAGTGATGGTTCTCGTTTTTCTTTTGTTCGGCAGTGCCGATGATCCTCTTCCCGCAGGTCCGGTCTTTGACATATCTGTGAACAATATTCCTTTGAAGCAGCATATGATGGCGTTTGTGGCTTCACCGGGAAGTCGAATGAGACTTTCCTGCCCGGATTCTTTGAGCTGGTCAATTCCAGATCTTGACCTTAATGGAACGGGAACTGAATTCAGCTTTACGCTCCCCAGATCTCATGGCACATACACTGTAAATGCTTCAGACGAATCTTCAATACAAGAGTGGATAATGATAGTCCCTCTGGATAAGAACCAGTTCCGAACCGCATCGCTGAACTCATTTCCTGTTGGATTCTATGGAGATGGAAATTCAAGAGATAACCTCCCGGATCGGGGATTCATCGAGCTATGGCCGGATATTTTCCATGCCAGAATTTCCACACATCTGTCTTTCTCGGATTTTCTGGGACACACAGAAGGCGGCTGGCCACAGTATATGGTTTTGGATCTGAGACTTGTTCACAAGCTTGAATGCGTTCTTGCTGAAGTGGCATTGTCTTACCCGGAAGCCAGAGATATTCACTGCATAAGCGGTTTTAGAACCCCGGCCTACAACGCTGCAATCGGGAACGATACCGGCTTCAGCCTTCACCTCTACGGAGCTGCATCTGACTTCTGGATAGAAGGCTGGCCTGGAAATGATCTAATTGATGATCTTGACAGAAACAAAAGAATAGATGTTTTTGACGGAGAATTCATAGTTGCAGCGTCCAGAAGACTGGAAGCTGCCGGCGAGGTTGCAGTAGGCGGAGGTTCTGCTTACAGATGGATTACCTCCCACGGACCCTTTGTTCACCTGGATACAAGAGGAAGTGCTCCTGTGTGGCAGACCCGTCGAAGCCTGGTGGATAACCCGGTCATTTAATCGGAAAGTGTAGTACATGAAAATTCCAGTTATTGTTCTGATATCAGTTCTTACAGTGGCTCTTGCAGTAAGTCTGACAACTGTTTACCGCATGGATGAAAAAGTCAGCCGCATGAGAGACATGGCAAGTGAATGCAGCCGGATGGTAGAGCATGTCTCGTTACAGCGAGACACCCTTGCCATTATCAACTCTGCGTTTGCCGCCAGGGAAGACTCTCTTCCTTCTCTCAGGCACACTATGGACTCGCTGCAGATTCGTCTTGATGAAGCCGAGCTGGTCCGCAACTACCTGGGCTATTACCTGATAATCGACACAGGTCAGAATAGATTCCACCTGCGCCGCGGAGGGCTTCTGGTAAGATCCGGGTATTGCGGTACCGGCAAAGGCTGGACTGCAAATGACAGTGGTCTGGTCTGGAATTTCAGCACGCCCAGAGGTATCAGATATGTTGTCAAAAAGGGAGAGAACCCATACTGGTACAAGCCGGACTGGTACTGGCTCGAACAGGATCTTCGTCCCCCGAGACCGGGTCAGGATATTCTCATACCAGACAGCCTCTCCTGGGAAGAGCAGATCGTTTACTACAATGATTCCCTTACATCCAGTGAGCGTGTATGGGTTCGTGCGGTTCCCGGAGCGCTTGGCAACTTCAAGGTTGATCTTGGAGGAGGAATTCTTCTCCACTACGGAGTGGGTAGAGGAAGAAATGTAAGTCACGGATGTATTCGTCTGGGTAATTCAGATCTGGAAGCTATTTACAGAGCCCTGCCTGTGGGCGCTCCTGTCTTAATTTATTAATGAGAGGCCGAAATGATTTCTACATTCTCAGGAATTGCTGAAAAGCGTTCGCGACTTAACATTGTCTTGATTGCAGGTACGCTTCTCTCTGTACTTACGATAATATTCTTCGTTAACAGGTCCAGGACAGATTCTTCAGCTTTCCAGCAACCCGTTTCATCGGAAGTAAATCAGGCTGTTTCTTCTGTGGAGGACATCGCGTCTGCTCCAGTAGAACCTCCTCCTGAACTGTGGCTTCAGGCTTATGGTTCTTCTTCCGGTAATGCTGCATGGGGCAATCCTATAGTAGCTCCATTCGATACAGTATGGAGTATCTCCACGGGAAGAGAGCTCTTTTCCCCTCCGGCAATTGTCGGCGGGATCATTTTCATTGCAGGGAATGATAAGGTTCTTCGCGGTATAAACAGAGATTCCGGTGAGCAGATCTGGTCAAGGTCTGTTACGTGCGGCCTGTCCGGTGGAGTTGCTGCGGATTCCACAACTGTCTACTTCAGCGGCCAGGATGGATATATGTATGCCATCAACAGCGAAACAGGCTCGGAGAAATGGAAAACAGGCCTCGGATATCACATTTTTACAGATGCATGTGTTTTTTGTGACAGTCTGGTTCTTGCAGGAAATTCCATGGGTTCCATTGCAGCATTAAGCAGAAGAACCGGTGCGCTGATCTGGAGTGATACCCTTGACGGCCTTCTTCTTGGACCTGCAGTTTCAGAGAGTATTGCAGTTTTTTCTTCAGAGGCCGGTGCTGTGGGAGCATGGGATATTGAGGGAAATTCGCTGTGGTCCCGGGGATTTACTTCACAGCCCTCCTCTCCTTCGATTAGATCTGGTACTGTTTTCCTGGGATTTTCATCAGGAAAGGTTCTCGCTCTCTCCCTTCTCACCGGAGAGACTCTATGGGAATCGGC
>JAGLQD010000500.1 GCA_023136985.1 Candidatus Sabulitectum sp.
TTAATCCGTACAGTCTCTTTTACAGAAGACGCAGTTTCTTTGTGAGAGAAGCGATTAGCCAGGGTGTATACTACCCTGACTACCTCTCTCCACCGCCGGTGTATTTAAACTATGAAAAAATGGACGGTACCCAGTGAATGTAACCATTCCCAAAGAGCTTGCAGCGAGAATTGTATGGTTCTGCAGCCGCAAGAATGTTCTGGTTGGCGAATCTATTATTGACAAGAACAGCACAGACAGGGATATTTTTATTATAAGTCGTGGCCAGTTCAGAGTTCATGATGATTCAGCAGGTGAGGATTTCGTGCTTGCAATGCTTAAACGCGGTGACATCTTCGGAGAGATGTCCTTCCTGGACGGATCCATAAGATCAGCTTCTGTTACCGCAGCCAGCAACGGCAGCCTGCTTGTAATGGGTGAAAGTGAATTCTCAAATATGCTCGATAAAGAACCTGAAGTTGCGGTTCTTTTCCTTCGATTTCTTGCAGGCGTGGTGAGTGGACGATTGAGAGTGGCCAATGATGCGTTGCTGCAGGTAGCCTTCGGCAACGGCGAGATTATTAATCAGGAATTCTCACATCTGAAAGAGGCCATTGCAGAAATGCATGCAGCTGTACGAATGGAACTGGACGGAACTTAGTCCGTGTCCTGGTGAATTGGCAGAACTTCCCATAGAAAGCTGGATCCCCCTTCGACGGGTATGTTTGACACCGAGAATGTTCTCCATTCACAATCTTCTATTCTGAAATCATACCATCCCTCTGTCACCTGAAAAATAGCAGAACTGTCTGGAGGAAGAATAGAAAGACCAAGCATATCTATCCACTTTTCTCTGCCTGATTCCGTGACCCAGACAAAGTAAAAATCGGTAGTTGTGCCGTTCTTCACTTCTACTGTGGCACTGGTGGATTCCGCAAGCCCGGTAAATACCAGAAAACACAGCAACAATACGCTATTTTTCATTTCCCCTGATAACTCCTCTCATGATCTTCTACCCCGCTGGACATTCATGGTTCCTCATAACTAGTTACTTAATGATTGAAAGGCTGATTCTTTTCCTGCCTTTCTCAATACCGATAACGGTAACATCAACCTTCATACCTGCATGAACAACCTCCGAAGGATGATTGATCCATTTCCTGCTCAACTGGCTAACATGTATAAGTCCGTCTGTATGCACTCCGATATCCACAAACGCTCCAAAATCTGTTACATTGGTTACAAGTCCTGGAAGCTGCATTCCATCAGTAAGATCGTCAAGAGTGTGAACATCCGCAAAAGAGAATGATTCAAAAACACTTCTTGGGTCTCTGCCTGGTTTTTCAAGCTCCGCCATGATATCACGAAGCGTGGGGAGTCCTCTCTCTTCTGTGACATAATCGGCAAGGTTGATAGTCTTTCGCAGATCAACACTCTCCACAAGACCCTTTACATCAGTTCCTGCATCTGCTGCCATTTTCTCTACCATCGAATAGCTTTCCGGATGCACCGCACTGCTGTCAAGGGGATTTGACGCACCGGATACCCTGAGAAATCCTGCACACTGCTGAAAAGCAGCAGCTCCAATCCCAGAAACCTTCTTCAACTGAATTCTTGATGTAAACTTTCCTTCCTGCTCACGGTACTTCACCAGAGAAGAAGCTCTTGCGGGACTGAGACCGGAAACATAGGAAAGCAGTTTTGCACTGGCTGTGTTCAGATTGACACCCACAGAGTTCACACACGACATAACTGTATCATCCAGTGCCTGCTTAAGCTGCTTCTGGTCCACATCATGCTGATAC
>JAGLQD010000501.1 GCA_023136985.1 Candidatus Sabulitectum sp.
TAAGAAAAAGACCATTCCACCCGAAACCACCCATCCCTGCGTCGTCGGCCACCATGGGAGGGATCAGATGGTAATTGCCGTCAATATGAGCTCTTGCGGAATAACCCAGGTTCCGAATGAATGAGGCTGCCTGTACTGCAAGCACAGCACAGTCAACATATCTGCTGCCGGTTTCAACCACCTCTGAAGAAAAAGGGGCTGTTGCAGTAAGCCTGGATCTCATTTCAGAACCCAGAACTATGGCGTATCTGTGCCTGCGGGTTATCTCGGTACCATAGTTGCCAGTCCTGCCGGAATGCGTGTAAAAACTATCAGCTTCCAGAGCTGTGACCGCATAACAACTTGCTCCGTAAAGCTTCATAAGAGACTTCAGATACTCTGCGATTTCTTTGGTATCTTCCAGCCCGGATCCTTCTGATACCTTTCCGTCCACAGAATTTCTCAAATGGCCCAGCAGGAAAAAACTTGCATCTGCTGCTGAAGAATTGTATGTGTGAAAGTACTTGCTTCCTCTTGAAAGAAGCCCGGGAAGGGCTCTTGTTCTTGAATCGTTCTGTTCTTTCTCCGGATTCCTGCTGTAGTAGTTTATGTAGTTTTCTGAATCTGGCTCCAACCTGTTGCGAGAAAATGAGGTATCTCTTTCATCGTACCTTTCGCCGTTTTCTTTTGAAAGATGCTCATTGCTCTTCCTGGCAGGTGGTATAAAAGAGAGGATAATCAATGCCATGGAAATAGCTGAGATTGAGATCTGATACCCCGAATTACTCCGAAAGAGAAGAAAGAAAACAACTGGAAAGACTGCCGCAAAGAATGAAATAACTCCAGCTCGGAAATAGCCTTCTTTGAAATTTCTAAAGGAAAAGATCAGAAAGAAAGATGCCACGGAAATACAGGCAAAAGCATTCCAGAAGAATTGATACAATGAATTTCCAATCATAGAAAACTTAAAATAAAGAGGATTGCTCCGAACATAACAGCCATTGACAGCCTTAACTAATCCTCTGTATTGTTTTTTGTAATATCTGAAGTCTTTATCCCGGGTAAAGAAAGGATCCTTCAGTGCCAACGAGAAAGTATTCTGCCATCATGTTTACTGATATTGTGGGATTTACTACGATGATGGAACGCTCTGAAAATGAAGCTATGCTTGTTATCGGGAAAAAGATGCAGGTTGTTCGCTCTGTTGTTGCTTCCCGGGGGGGCCGTCTGGTCAAGGAGATGGGCGATGGTACTCTCAGCATTTTCTCGTTTGCAGCTGATGCCGTTTCCTGTGCACAGGATATTCAGGATTCACTGATTGAAGAGAACTTCAAAATCCGAGTGGGAATTCACTATGGCAGCGTTCTTTTTGAAGGTAATGATGTTTTTGGTGATACTGTAAATGTTGCCTCACGGCTTGAGCAAAAAGCACCTGGCGGCGGCATCCTGCTCAGCAGAGAAGTGCTTTTACAACTAAAAGAAAAGGAAAGGCCAGGAACTGTTTACATGGGACTTGCTCGGCTTAAGGGGCTGGGCAGACTGCTTCAGATTCATTTTCTTGGTCTTGCCAGCATTTATATGGAAAAATTGACTGAAGTAAGTCCTGTTGTGAAAACAGGCCCCTCTGTTCTTACTGCATTTCCTCTGGTAAACATTGGTAATGCTGAGGACGAATTCTACGCGTATGGGATATCTGCAGATCTGCTCAGTGACCTTTCCACAAGGAACTCGATCTCTATTGTGCCTTTAACATCACTGATGCGTTCCATGCGAACAGGAGTGAGCAATGAAGAGATTGCAAGAAATTTTGGCTCTACAAGCTTTGTACAGGGAACCATTCAGCGAACAGGGTCTCAGATGCAACTCTCACTCACTCTGAAAGAAGTTGAATCCGGCAGAACCGTCTGGAAGGACACATGGACCGAGGAACTGGATGATCTGCCCTCTCTGAAAAGCAAGCTCGCTGATGGTATTCTGAAAGCAATGGGCTGCAGCCATGATGAATACAATGCTTTCCCGGAAGCTGCTGTTGAATCCGCTTCTACCTACGAGAAATACCTGCAGGCCCTTCATCTGTGGCAAACTAAGAAAAACAAAGAACACATCCAGCACTCAAGAGATCTTCTAGTAGATGTGGTCAGTCGGGAACCGGGGATGATCCCCGCAAGACTGATACTGGGAGCGACCTACAGAGACTCAGGTGAATTCACAAAAGGTCTTGAAATATTCAGAGAGGCTCAAAGAATTGCATATACACAGGATAATGCCTTTGATAAGTTGAAGATAGCAAATAGTATCGGTGTTTCGTACTGGATGAAAGGAGATCTTGAGAAAGCCCTGAATGTGTACACAGAATCAATGAAACTGGCAATACAGCTGGATAACAAGGAAGAGGAAGCCAGACTATCCAACAACATCGGGCTGATTCACTGCGACAGATCTCTCTTTGCCATGTCTCTTTCAGAATTGCATAAAAGCCTGGACATCTCTACACGCCTGGGTTTGAAAGCCGGTAAAGCTAACACTCTCTGCAATATCGGACTTGTTTACTGGAAAAGCAATCACAGAACAAAAGCCATTGAATTCTACCGGAAATCACTTCAAATACTTAAAAAGATCGATGACTTGGCCGGGGAAGCAAACATTCTTAGAAACATTGGTATTATTTACAACGACCGCGGTGAGATGGAAGAGGCATACGATATAGCGGTGGAAAGCATGAACTTGTCCAGAGAACTGGATGACAAACCAGGGATGTGCCGATCACTGAACAACATGGGCAATGCAATGCTTGCTCTTGGACTGACGAAAACAGCTGATGACTTCTATTCAGAAGCCCTGGGAATTGCCAGGCAGATAGGCTTGCGCAATATGGAGGGAATTCTGCTTACAAACTCTACACTGGTAAGTATTCAACTGGGCGATATGCATTCAGCGGAAGAATCCTGCACTGCTGCACTGAAGTTATGTCTGGATGTGAAAGACAGAGACGGAATAATTGAGAACAATCAGTTGGCTGGTGTGATCCAGCTTGCGGGCAAAGACTACAAAAAAGCATGCAGCTTTCTCGAAAGTGCTTTAAGACTCTCTGATGAATATGAGATATGCCGTTACACTTCATCCATAAGAACAGACCTTGCCCTTTGTCTCGCACTGAGCGCCAACTCAAACAGTACTGTTCAGAAACTTCTGGATGAAGCACAAAGTACTGAGATCGCAGATGTTAAAAGCCTTCCAGATATCTACTGGAAATGGTCCAGAATTTACACTTTGATCTCGGGAAACCCGAGTAATTCAGCAGAACAAAGAAAAGCATTCCTTAACAGATCGGCGAAATGGAAACAGGCTGCAAGAGACGAGATACTCCGTGCAGCAGAAAAGATACAGTCAGACCATTACAAATACTCATTCCTGAACCATATTCCACTGCACAAGACGATACTTTCAGCGTTTATAACCGAAACGCTTTAAGAGCTCAATTCTGGCTTTTACATCTTCTTCGCACTCTACGGCAGTGGGAGACTCTCCATCAACAACACCGAGGATCCCACCGCCCTGCCCTGTTCTTGCAACAAGAACCTGAACAGGATTCGCTGTAGCACAGAAAATACTGCAGACTTCGGGAACTGCTTTCACCCTGTCCAGGATCTGGATTGGAAAAGCCTCTCCGAGAACGATGATAAAACAGTGACCAGCTGATATTGCCAGAATATTCTCCTCGGCAATTCCCTTCAGCTCAAGATCATTACCATCGCTGCGGATCAGACAAGGCCCTGAAGCCTCACTGAATGCAAGCCCGAACGGGCTGCCAGGAATGGAAGCAGAGATGACCTCGAAAAGGTCTTCCACAGTTTTGATGAAGTGAGACTGTCCGAGAATAATGTTACATCCTTCAGGAAATTTGAGATCCACCACTTCGATATTGATGTTAATACTCATCTGTTGATCCCCTTGAAAAGATTCTTTACCTCAGGAACGCCACCCTGAAGAATTATGTAACCGTCAGGCGGTTCACTTTCGGTGATGTCACCTCCCACAGGAGTGAGCATTATGCGCCTGACCTCATCTGGATCATCTGTTAAACCCAGTGTCCACCCAAGTTTGATGTAAGCTGCCTCGGGAAGCATGTTGCCCAGAGGAACAACCCCTCTCTGCATCAGAAATCTTCCGGTATCATATACATACATCTGAGCAAAACCCCAGAGAGTCTGCACAGTCATGAAAACATGAACACCGGCTTCCGTTGCCCGGAGAATGGGATCGTAAAGCGCCTTGTTCACATGGCCAAGGCCGGTACCGGCAATGATTATTCCCTTGTAGCCGTTATCTATCATAGAGTCGATCATGTCGGCTTTCATATTGGGATAGTAGTAGATCATTCCGACTTTATCATTAAAAACAGGGCGGATGTTCGGTTTACGGCTGGGGTCTCTCTTTATGTAGTCCTTCTTCAGGAAGGTAAAGCCTTCTTTATCCACCATTGCAAGGGGTCTGTCTCCTATTGTTCTGAAAGTACTTCTGTAGCTGGAATGCATTTTCCTTACCTGAGGCCCTCTATGCAGCAGACCGTACTGATCGCTTGTGGGGCCGAACATACATACAACAACCTCTGCTGCATCAAAGAAGGCTGCAGTTTTCGCTGCGTGTATCAAATTCAGAGCAGCGTCGCTTGAAGGGCGATCGCTTGATCTCTGACTGCCGACAAGAACAACAGGTACCGGCAGATCCTGACACATGTAGGTAAGTGCCGCAGCAGTGTGGCTCAGGGTATCTGTACCGTGCCCGATCATTATTCCGGCAACACCCTTTTCTATTTCCTTTTCAATGGCCTTTGCCAGAATGATGTATTGCTCAGGACCCATATCTTCACTGAATATGCCAAAGAGTTTTTCAGTTTCGAGATTGCATATATCAGCCAGTTCAGGAACAGCACCGTAAAGCTCACCGGGAGAAAATGCCGGAATAACAGCACCGGTTTTATAGTCAAGGCGGCTGGCAATGGTACCGCCTGTACCAAGCAGCTTCACATTTGGCTGGGCCGGGTCGAACGGGAATTCCTGCTCGGGTATCTGGAAGACGACTTTTCTGGAACCAAGGATCTTCGCTCCTGTTACCTTTGAGGCGGCAATACCAATGTTGTATCCTGTGGCCAGTTTCATTACAATATGATTTGCGTCGGCAGTCTCGCTTCTGGGCAGAACAACACCCTTGAATGTATTGGGGCCTGCAGTAAGAACTATATCATCCCATACACTTATGCTGAACTTCTCCATCATTTCCCGAGTTGCTTCTCTGTAACCTTCGAAGATATCGTTGCTCATCCCTTATCCCCTTAGAAGCGCCTTCTCTTTCTGGCGCCAGGTATGTTCATCTGTTTACGGTAGTTGGCCACCGTTCTTCTTTTAATTGTAGTTCCGCTGCTGTTGAGCAAATCGGCTATTCTTTCATCACTCAGAGGCCTGGATTTATCTTCACTCCCTACTATTCTCTTGATCTCTTGTTTAATTGAGATTGCAGTTACCGAAGCATCCGCACTGCCTCTGCTGAAGTAGAAACGCATTTCGTGAATTCCCTGTGGAGACTGTACATACTTGCCATTGATCGCTCTGCTGATAGTTGACTGATTAAAACCAAGAGCCTTTGCAGCTTCCTGAAGAGTCAGAGGACGCAGAGAATCCACGCCGTGCAGAAGAAACTCCCACTGGGTCTCCACTATGAAGTTAGATATTTTCTTTACAGTTTCCTGTCGCTGCTTTATGGCCTTGATGAACCAGCTGGCTCGTTTGAATTTCTTCTTTACATAATCCTTTTCCACCAGGCCGGCGGAAGGCGACTCTAGAATACGGCGATTTCTGGTGCTTATAGAAAGGTGTGGAAATCGGTTATCATTCAGAAAAACCATGAACTTATCACCATGTTTCTCTATAATGATGTCCGGGATCACCACAGTACCGGTGCTGCCGGCGAATTCTGCCCCTGGCCACGGGTTAAGCTCTCTGATCTTCTCTATGGCGATCTCAACCTGGTGAGGAGAGACCTCCATGCTCGCAGCGATTGAAAGGATCTGTCTTTCTGCAAGCTGGTCAAAACACTGATCAATGATCCGGTACTCAAGGCTGCTTTCAACAGCTTCTCCGTTCTTCTGAATAAGCTGGAAAAGAAGAACATTTCTTGCTGAATCCTGAGCAACTCCTGAAGGATCGAATTTACGCACCAGGTTAATGGCTTTTGAGAGACTGTCCCTAGAGCCATCCCAGCCTACTTGAAGTTCATCAGGATCAAGCGCCAGAAGACCATTTCCGTCCAGTGAATAGATCACATATACCACTGCATTCTCTACATCTTCAGAAACATCAAGACTGTCAAGCTGAGAAAGAAGGTATTCGCTGAGAGTTTCCGGATTGGCTGCTTCCGGGCGCCACTGTTCCTCTTCACGAAATTTGGTGGAGGGGGCAGTCCCTATGCTTTCATCGATCTCTTTCAGAATATCCAGAGGATCCTGTTCCTGGGAGTCTTCTCTTTCAGGCTCATTTTCAGGGGAGTCTTTTTCCACTTCCTCGGTTTTGTCGTAACTGTTTTCCTTCTCTTCAAGAAGGGGATTCTCAGACAGTTCTGTTGCAATAAGACCATCGAGTTCAATAGAGGGCATCTGCAGGATCTCCAGCTGCTGGCGGAGAGTCTGAGTAATAGCCAGTTTCTGCACCTGAGAGAGTCTGATTTCGGTTCTGAGCCCAGGCATACTAAAGGGAGAACCTTTCTCCAAGGTATATCTTCCTTGCCTCGGGATTATCTGCAAGTTCCTGAGCAGAACCGGATATCAGAACTCGGCCATCGTACATAATGTATGCTCTGTCTGTAATAGCAAGGGTCTCTCTTACACTGTGATCGGTTATGAGAACCCCCAGCCCCCGCCGGGCAAGCTCTCTGATTATTCCCTGGATCTCTGCCACAGCAATAGGGTCGATTCCCGCAAATGGTTCATCAAGCAGAAGAAAGGATGGCTCTGTTACAAGGGCGCGGGCAATTTCCACCCTTCGCCTCTCTCCGCCGGAAAGAGTAAATGCTTTCTGCTTTGCCAGTCTGGTTATTCCCAGCTCTTCCAGAAGCCGCTTCTGTCTCTCTTTCCGCTCTTTTTTCCTTAGTTTCGTTGTTTCAAGAATAGACATCAGATTGTCTTCAACGGTCATTTTTCTGAATACGCTTGACTCCTGAGGAAGGTAGCCCAGGCCGAGCCTTGCTCTTTTGTACATTGGAAGTTTTGTAAGGTCGATATCATCAAGGAAAACACTGCCGGAATCCGGTTTGATGAACCCTACTATCTGATTGAAAGTGGTTGTTTTGCCCGCACCGTTAGGGCCAAGCAGACCGACAATTTCGCCCTTCCTGACATAAAGGCTGACTCCGTTAACAACTTTGCGCTTTCTGTACTTCTTCACAAGATTCTTAACGATCAGCTGTTCAGCACGGGCTATCTGCTCACTCACGAAACTCTCCACTCCAGCTGTATGTTCCTCTGACTAACCCTCTGGCCATGATCTCATCCGCTTCTCCATAGAGAAATCTAACCACAATTTCCTCCGCGCTGATGGTATTCACTTCCACCCTGAGAGAATCCTCTCCTGCAACATTCAAAACAGCACTCCCCTGAAGAAGAAGACTGTCCAGATCGCTTCCGGAAGAGAGAAAGGCAAACTCTGCTCTCTGCGAGTCAAAGCTTACTGTACTTTTCTGATCCTCAATGTCACCTGACGCAGCTCCCTCTATCCTTAAAAAACTTATGGCACCGCCAGCATCAAAAAGAATCTCCATCCAGTCTCCACTGATAGTACCATCTTCAGAGACGATCTCCGGGGAGCCGATAAGCTCCATACGATCCTCTTCTCCAAAATACCTGAGGTATTCGCTGAAAGTTTCCATTCCCTCCGGTCTCATTGAAACATATGCATTTCCCTGAGCCTCTGCCCTCTCGCCCTCTTCAAAGAACTCAAGACGGTCAGCTGTAATAACTGTTGTATCCGTGCCCTCGATCCGGGTAAGAACAGGATCTACAGTGACGAATAGGCTCTGTCGTTCTCTGTCGTAAAGAGCATACTCTCCCTGCACCATTCCCAGCCAGTCACCTTCAAGGATCACTGAGCCTTTTGCAGTGGCCTTGTCTCTGAATCTGAACCAGTCAACCTGATCTGCGGAAAGGATGGAAGAACCATCTGTGAGAACAGCATTCCCCTGAAGGATCATAACTCCTGTAATTCTGGAATACGAGAGGAAATAACCGGTTGCAGTGAGTGTATCAGCATCCACATGAACATTGCCTGTAAATTCCGCTCTCTCTGAATCCTGATAAATGGTTGCAGAATTTGATGTAACAGTAACCTGATCATCTGTAACAACCACATTCCCGTTCAGCTCAATGATAGATTCACCATCCTCAAGTTCTGTGGTGGAAGCATTGTCTGATGTTACAGTAAAAACTCCTGCAATGGAAGAAATACAAATGAAAATGACAAGAAGAACAAAAAAGTGTCTATTCATCGAACGGCAGCTCCCCGGTAGTAACAGCGTTGAAAGATTCCTTAACTATTACATCGCCTACCGCACTAAGTCCTGTGTCCATAATAACACCCCTGCCGTGAATGGTGGTAATGGTACCGGTGCTTTCCGGTATAAGAAATGTAACAAGGCAGTCTGTCTCAAAAGTTTCCAGCGAATCCGACCAGTTCAAAAGATCGGTGTCAAGGGTTCGGCCTCTGATGTTCTCTGCATGAACATTTCCCCAGAGTACAGTTTCCCCGTTCATAAGATCCGACACACCGGTGTCGCTTCTTACGAAACTTTCCGGAATGTCATTCTCGTAAAATAAAATGTGTACCTCTGTCATGAAAAGAAGGCTGTCAGCCTCTCTGTAAACTGCAGAGTCGCCGGACAGCATCCATTCTCTTACTCCGCTTTCCGCCTGCACCAGTCGGAATTCTGCAACGGTCTGTATCTGTCCACTTTCATCAGACCAGTCAGCAGGCTCTCCGCCACAGCCTGTCAAAACAATCAGAGCGGGGATCAGAATGACACATGCATACAGAATTCGAGTTCTCATCAGAAGCCAAGTGCCAGAGCATCATGCAGATAGACTACGCCCTGCGGTTGCAGAGCATCGTTCAACACCACCAGCGAGGTTATTCCTTTTTCTTCCATGGTCTGAACCGCCAGAGCAAGAAGCTCGTGACTGCTGGTAGCAGCGGGATCCTTTATCATAACATCCTTCAGAAACAGTTCTGCGACGTCAACCCTGTCTCTCATGAGTCTGCCAAGATCACCGTAAACAAAAATACCTTCAAGCTTCTGCTCAGCATCCACTGCAATACACAAGCCCCGGTGCTCGGTCATTACTTCAATTGCTTGAGAAAGAAGAGAACCCGAAAGAAGAACAGGGAGCTTACCGGTTACCATTATATCTGACACCCTCATAAGAAGCTTTTTACCAAGTGAACCTCCGGGATGTACCTCTGCAAAATCCAGAGGAGTAAAACCGGACAGCTTAAGCAGAGACATAGCAAGCGCATCACCCAGGGTCATCATTGCTGTGGTACTTGCAGTAGGAGCAAGATCATAAGGGCAGGCTTCCTTCAAAGCAGGCAGTTTAAGCACCACATCGGCAAATCTGCCCAGCAGTGAATCTTCTTTCCCGACAATGGCTACCACTGAAATATCAAGACTTCTAAGCACCGGCAGAAGAGCGGCAATCTCGGCAGTATCACCGCTTTTGGAAAGAACAAGAGCGGTATCACCCCTGGCGAGAATTCCAGCATCACCGTGGATCCCGTCAGCAGGATGCAGGAAATACGAAGGAGTTCCTGTGCTGGTCATGGTGGCAGCTATCTTCCTTGCAACAAGGCCTGATTTACCCATGCCGCATACGATGATTTTTCCCTTAGACTGGAAAATAAGTTCAGCAGCTCCAGTAAATGATTTCCTGTTCAACAGAAGAGTAGCCTGCAGCCATTCTACTTCAATATTAAAAACTCTCTCTGCTTCCAGGAAGAGATCACTCACCTGAACCCTCCAGAATCATATCAATAATTTCTCTTACAGCGCCTGCGCCACCCCGGGACCGGGCAACAACTGTGCACAGGGTCTTCACCTCTTCTGCTGCATCCCGGGGGCAGGCAGATGCCCCGGCTACTTCCATTGCTGGAATATCTTTCCTGTCGTCACCCATGAAAAGCACAGATGACAGTGGAATACCGAGATGACTTGCCAACCCCTTCACAGAGGCAGCTTTGTCCAGGCTTCCCAGGCATAGCAGTTCTACCCCCAGATCAGATGCTCTTCTTCTTGTGCTTGCGAAATCACGGAAAGATACAAATGCTACTTCCACTCCTTTATCAAGAAGTCGCATGATCCCTGCTCCGTCTTTTGCGTTAAAAGCCTGAGTTACCCCGGCTGGACCATACAAAAGTTTTCCATCAGTAAGTGTTCCGTCAACATCAACAGCAAGAAGTCTTACATAGGAGAGATTCATGAAGAAGCACCTTCCCAGTGATGCAGCGCACCATCAAGCACAGTTTCAGCATCCTTGAAATTCAGCATGACTGCACTGTCGCTCAGGGCTGATTCCGGTTCCGGGTGCACCTCGATAAACATACCCTGAATACCCCAGGCTGCTGCCGCCCTGGCCATCTGAAGAGCAAATGTTCTATCGCCTCCGGTAAATCTGCCTGCTGCTCCGGGCTTTTGAAGAGAGTGAGTAAGATCCATGATAACTCCATCACAAAAGCCGTTCATCACCGTTAGTGACCGCATATCAACCACCAGATCACCGTAGCCGAAGAAGCTTCCTCTCTCGGTGAGATAAGTGAATGGGCAACCTGCTGCTGCAAGTTTATCAACAGCCCCCTTCATGTTTTCAGGTGACATGAACTGCCCCTTCTTCACATTAACAGGAATGCCTGTTCTGCCTGCTGCCTCCAGCAGAGATGTCTGCCGGCAGAGAAAAGCCGGTATCTGAATCATATCACAAACCTCAGCCACAGCAGCAGCTTGATCCGCAACATGAATGTCTGTGATAAGTGGAATGCTGAACTCC
>JAGLQD010000502.1 GCA_023136985.1 Candidatus Sabulitectum sp.
GCTGTCCTTGGAGATATGCTCGAGCTTGGTGAGAAATCTCTTCCAAGCCATAAGGAAGTGCTCAGACTGGTGGAAGAATACGGTTTTGATCTGGCTATTCTGGTAGGCAATTGGTTCCGGATGGCTTCGGAGTCCAATACAGGATTGAATTTCATTCTTGCTGCAGACTGGAGGGAAGCTCTGGCTATGGTTAAAGACTCTGCTAAACCGGGGTCAACCATTCTTGTTAAAGGAAGCAATTCCATACAGCTAGGGCAACTGGTTCAGGAACTTAAAAGGGAAGGTATCTGATGCTTTATTGGTTGCTATATCAATTCAGAGAGATCTCTGCATTTTTCAATTTGTTCGGGTACATTACTTTTCGAGCAGCTGGGGCCACCCTAACCGCAATGCTTATCAGTTTCATTTTCGGAGGAAAGATAATCCGATTCCTGCATACTCATCAGATCGGCCAGGAAGTCAGGACAGATGGACCGGCCAGCCACCTGAAAAAACAGGGAACTCCTACCATGGGTGGACTGATCATTCTTGTTTCTGTGCTTATACCTGTGCTTCTCTGGGGTCGACTGAACAGTACTGCTCTTCTGGTTGTTCTAGTTTCTACTGTATGGATGGGGCTCATCGGACTTCTTGACGACTACCTGAAGGTTGTTAAGCATTCACCAAGAGGACTTATAGGCAGGTACAAGCTCACGGGGCAGGTTGCTCTGGGAGTAATTGTGGGCATCTGGTTGCTTCTTACACCTCCTCAACAGGTTACTTCCAGTACTGATCTGAGCCTGTTGCCTTCGATTAGAACGGTTAATCTGAGCGATACCTCGGAAGAAATAACCATCAGATCAACCGAGACCACCCTGCCATTCTTTAAAAGTATAAGGCTTGATCTTGGCCTTTTCTACATTCTTCTTGTTATTCTGGTTCTGGCAGGTACTTCCAATGCGGTGAATCTTACAGATGGGCT
Organism: Candidatus Sabulitectum sp.; assembly: GCA_023136985.1. Lineage (GTDB taxonomy): Bacteria > Fermentibacterota > Fermentibacteria > Fermentibacterales > JCC-6 > Sabulitectum. The sequence continues at coordinate 962 of JAGLQD010000502.1, forward strand.
GGATGGTCTTGCTACCGGGGTCAGTATGGTATCGATTCTAACATTCGGTGCTCTTGCCTACGTTATGGGCCATGTAAATTTCGCCAGCTATCTTCAATTCTCCCACCTTCCAGGGGTTGGTGAGGTTTTTGTATTTGCAGGGGCTGCAGTTGGGGCCTGTCTTGGGTTCTTGTGGTACAACTCGAATCCTGCAGAAGTCTTTATGGGAGATACCGGATCTCTTGCCCTTGGCGGAGCAATCGGTTCCATGGCGGTGGTAACAAGAAATGAATTGCTGCTGGTTCTTGTGGGGGGGGTTTTTGTAGCGGAAGCTCTCAGTGTGATGATTCAGGTGGGGCACTTCAAAAGAACGGGAAGGCGCGTTTTTAAAATGGCTCCCATTCATCATCATTTTGAACTTCTCGGTTGGGCGGAAAGCAAGGTTGTTGTGCGTTTCTGGATTATCGCTGTAATTCTCGCACTGCTTGCTTTAAGCACTTTCAAGATCAGGTAGGTGAAAGAAAATATGAATTCTGGAACCTGTGAAGAAAGAACAGCAGGAGTTGTCGGGATGGGGCGCAGTGGAGCAGCTGCTGCCAGGCTTCTGGCAGGTGAAGGATATTCCGTTGTAGGTTTTGACAGTTCAAAGATATCCACTGGTACAGAGCACATGAGCAGAACTGTCTTTGGAGACTATACCACCGCAGACCTTAAGAATTTGTCACTTCTTGTATTAAGTCCGGGAGTTCCAGTTTCCGCCCCCATTTCTTCCAGAGCATCCGAACTGGGTGTTCCGGTAATAGGTGAAGTTGAACTTGCCTTCAGATA
>JAGLQD010000503.1 GCA_023136985.1 Candidatus Sabulitectum sp.
TGGACCAGGCCATCAGTATTTATGAAGTGCACCTCGGTTCCTGGCGGCGCTCGGCTGACGGCAGTTTCATGGGCTACCGGCAACTGGCTCGGGAGTTATGCGCTCATGTCAAGGAGCTGGGTTTCAGCCACATCGAATTGCTGCCGGTTACGGAACATCCGCTGGATGAATCATGGGGTTACCAGGTAACTGGTTTTCTTGCCCCCACCAGCAGAATGGGGACCCCGCAGGAATTCTGCGAATTCGTGGATAGCTGTCACAATGCAGGAATCGGGGTTCTTGTTGACTGGCCCCCGGCACACTTCCCCACCGATGACTGGGCACTCTCCAAGTACGATGGAACCTGCCTTTACGAACACGAGGATCCCAAAAAAGGATACCACCCCGACTGGAATACACTGATATTCAACTATGGAAGGAACGAGGTAAGAAACTTTCTTTTTGCCAGTGCATTTCAGTGGTTGGACACATTTCATGCTGATGGAATAAGAGTAGATGCTGTGGCATCAATGCTCTATCTTGATTATTCCAGAAAAGATGGAGAGTGGATCCCAAATCAATACGGAGGCCGGGAAAACATTGAAGCTGTGGAGTTCCTGAAAGAACTGAACCACTATGCAGGGTCGTTGTTCCCCGGGGTTATCATGATAGCTGAAGAGAGTACAGACTGGCCCGGCGTTACACAGCCACCGGAACAAGGCGGTCTTGGTTTCCACTTCAAGTGGAACATGGGCTGGATGAATGACACCCTGGAGTTTTTCAAAGCAGACCCGCTTTACAGAAAGCACATGCTGAGCAAAATAACCTTCAGTGCAGTGTACGCATGGAGCGAAAACTATATTCTTCCTCTCTCTCATGACGAAGTTGTTCACGGCAAAAGATCATTGCTTAATAAAATGCCTGGCAGCAAAGAGGAAAAGGAGGCAAACCTCAGGCTTCTTCTATGCGTTCAGTGGTTCTTTCCCGGGAAACAGCTTCTTTTCATGGGCGGAGAAAGAGCTCAGGAAACAGAGTGGAACCCCGGCATCAGCCTTCCTGAAGGCAGTGATAAGATGAAGGAATTTACAGCTTCACTTAACACATTCTACAAAGAACACCCTCAATTCTTTGCTAGTGACTGCAATGGAGACGGCTTCCAGTGGGTGGACTTCTCAGACACCGATTCCACCATTGTTTCATTCCTCAGAAAAGCAGAAAACCATTCTCCCATGCTGTGCATTTTCAACATGACCCCCATGGAGAGACCGAACTACAGAATTGGCGTACCGGTAGAGGGCACCTGGAAACTGGTTTTCAACAGTACACTGCCATTTGAAGAAGCCGCACCATCAAAACCAGTTCCATTGCACGGCTTCAACCATTCCATTCAGGTCACACTTCACAATCTCTGCTGTTCGGTGTACTCTCTTCAGTAAACACTTTTCACAAATTCAATCGACTATCCGCAGTTTTCATGGATATGTGCTTGTGTCCGCGTTTTTCATGTGTTGTACTCGTTTTTCAGAAGATTAGCCATTTATCCTCATTTTTCACAAAACAGTTTTTCATAACCCGTTTCTCTTATAATGCCTCCATAAGAAAGGAGCAAAATGAAAGCACACAGAAAATACCTCTGGTTCAACACTCCGGAGCGGGTTGGTTTTATCAACATTACCCGTAAGGTGGAAGAAGAACTGCATTCCAGTGGTATACAGGAAGGGCTCTGTCTTGTAAACGCAATGCACATCACTGCAAGTGTGTTCATTAATGACGATGAGCCCGGGCTTCACAGTGACTACAAACGGTGGCTCGAGGAACTGGCTCCCCATGATCCGGCTATGTACAGACACAATCTTACCGGGGAGGACAACGGGGACGCACACCACAAGCGACAGATAATGGGCCGTGAAGTTGTGGTTGCAGTTACAGACGGACAGCTTGATATGGGTCCCTGGGAACAGATCTTCTACGGTGA
>JAGLQD010000504.1 GCA_023136985.1 Candidatus Sabulitectum sp.
CTGGGGCATACTGCAGACACAGCAAACCACGGTGATGAAGCAATTAAGAAATACACAGAAGCCATGAAGGCTGGAAATCCTTTTGATCTTGTAATCATGGACTTAACCATACGAGATGGTAAAGGCGGCAAAAAGACCATTGAAGAACTGCTGGAAATCTATCCTGAGGCAAAAGTAATAGTATCCAGCGGCTACTCTTCCGGCCCGATAATGGCAAATTTCAGTTCTTACGGTTTCTCTGGAAAGCTTGCAAAGCCATTTATGGCAGCAGATCTGCAGGACGCAATTGTCACAGTGATGAAAAGTGAATAATTCCTGACTTCAAAGATTTCCTTGGGTGCCACTATCATCATTAACACTACAATCAAACAGAGCATAATCATCACATAAGTCAAGCGTCTTTTGTGCAGACTCTCGCATATCTTGCACGACTTACGTGGTATTCCTGTTTTTGTGTATATCCAAAGTTCAACTTGACATTTACACACTGCAAATAGGTCAGTCCCCCAGATCATAGAGAATCAGCTCTCCTGCAGAGTAATTCTTAACGACAAGTTGATTTCCCGGGAGTAGAGCAGTGCTACTCAGGCTGGAATCCGGCAGGCAGTAGGAATCCAGGTAATTCCCGTCCCAGTCGTATCTGTCAATTGCTGTTATAGGTGCAAAATCAGCGTTCTCGGGGTCGTTGAAAAATGAACCATCGTTCTGATAGCCGGTGATTACAATATTCAGCATCCCCTCCGGGCCCAGGAAAGGGTTTGCACCTACAGGGAAAAACATCCTTTGTATCTGTCCATTGGCAGCTGCGATAGAGAGTGGTGCCGGAGTTATTGCAGGGTATGTTCTGCTTCCTCTGTAGATACATTCTTCTGTGATAAGATCGTATATGGCAAGCAATCCCTCATATCTGTTGAATACCACTATTCTGTTGTGATTGCTTACACACAAAAGCATAAGGTCCATCCTTGGTACATCATTAAGATGAATCATCTCTGCTTCACCAAATGACCTGACGATACCTTCTTCACTGTCAAGAATATGAATGCTTCCCCCGGACTCCCGGTTGGAAGCAACTGCAAAAGTGGTGTCATCAATGGCAGCTATGTCTTCCGCCCCGGCAAATGTTATGCTGTGCGAGAAGGAACCATCCCTGTTGAAAAACTCAATTCTGCCAAGATAGTAATTGGAGGCAGCTACATATCTTGCGGAAACCGCCAGTGTTGATACACGAGGGAAATGCCCCGGAGCTTCGCCTTCACCTCCAGCTTTCCACAACAACTCTCCAGCGCTGTTCAATGCAACTATTTCCTGAGTTGCTGCATCGGTTACAAAAACAGTATCCCCGGAAGTACACAGTTGATAAGGTTTGTAAACAATCGGGTCCAGTGCTTCATAATCAGTCAGTTTGCCAGCCGAACTGCAGATTATCAGATGCTCTGTACTGCCCTCCCATAACCCCTCATCACTGGACTGCAGGTATTCCACCCATTCTGCAGTAACAGAGTCCACCAGCAGGGCGGAACCAGCCTGCGGTGTTACATCAATCGTGGAGTCTTCATCAGCGTCGCCACAGGCAATCAACAGCAGGAAAACAACAAGGATCAAACTGCTTTTCATTATTCCTCCACATATTTTACATATTCACTTGTGAACCAGAATACCTGATCTAATTATTGCTTTATCCAGGGTACATCAGTTAAATCTAAAGTAAGATTCAAGCTTTGCACACCCCGGCTGATACAGTGGAGTTTGTTGATTTTAACAGCACTACCATCCTCGACTCAGGGTAGCCTGACAAGTATTCTCAATTTTAATTATTAGTAGAGTCCGTGATAGTGGTGTATGAAGGTCTTGAGAAATTTTAGTGACAATGCATTTTAGGTGTAACGACGAAGAAACGCCTAACTCCAAAGGAGAAAATGCATTGGCCAAGAAAAATATCGCACAAATTGAGCTTCTTAGCAAGAAGCTTGAGGAAACAGACAGTGATGTACTTGGCGTGGTACACCATCTCCATAGCCATTGACATGCCATTATAGTTACAATTATTATCGCATATACTCTTAACGAGTAACAGGATGGGATTGTCTGCTTGTACTCAATCTAAAATCTGACAGGAGCTTGAATAATGTACTACATTTTGTTGATTCTGGTCGCTTTTTCACATTCTGTTGCAAGTGAAGGCTCTGCACACCGGTCCGACAACCTGATTTTTTCTTGTGCAGATCATGACGGAACAGTTTTCTCCGGGCTCACAGACAATCAAAGCAGGGATTCATTGAATGCGGAATTTGCAGGCAGCTGGCCATTCGGTATTGCATACAATGTTGCAGTAGATCCATCAAGAGGCCTGACTTTCTGCAGTGCAGGAGCCGGAGTCTACATCTTTGATTCCTGGGTACCAACTCCACCAGTTCCCGTCTCCGAACGGATACACGCCAGAGATACTGTTCTCGGGCTGTTCTACGAGGAATCAACACAGAGACTGTACCTTGCTGTGAGCAATATTGGGCTTGAAATATGGGATGTGCAGGATGTTGAAAATCCGTCCATGCTGGGAACCTGTCTCACTCCTGGTCTTACTATAAGTGTTGTTGCCTCTGATGGATATGCATACATCGCAGATGCTTTGAACGGGGTTCGTGTAATTGATGTGTCCGCACCTTCGAATCCGGTTGAAGTCGGGTTCCTAGAATACTCAAGCTTCTATCTCCACGCAGTTACCAAAACAGGCAACTACCTGTATCTAGCCGCAGGACTTGGTGGTCTGCGGGTTATCGATGTATCTACCCCGGCAGATCCCACAGAAGTAGGGTCATGTGTCTCCTCCTCTTCAGCAGAGGATGTTGCTACTGCAGGGCAATATGCTTTTATCGCAAACGGTTACGGAGTTCAGGTAATAGATATATCTTCACCTTCAAATCCAACTGCGGTGGGATCCTGCTACCTTACCCAGGATGCCCGAGGTGTGGAGGTCTCGGGTGATTATGCATACATTGCGAACGCCTCAGACGGTCTCTCCGTTATCGATGTATCAACCCCCTCAAACCCTATTGTAGCTGGCAATTACGATACTTCAGGCGATGCTGGTGGCATAGCAGTCTCCGGCAACTCTTTGTTCGTCAGTGACCAGGACGGCTTGTGGGCAATAGATGTGAGTACCCCGACAGCACCTGTTCTAATCAATACATTTAATACCCCTGGCTATGCAAGAGGTTTAGCTGTGGATAATGGGCTTGCCTATGTAGCCGGGCAAAGTGATGGCCTCCGTATAATTGATGTGTCCAATCCCTCTGTTTCTTGTGAGGTAGGTTATTGTGATACCCCGCTTGATGCCATACAAGTGGAAGTTTTGGGGGATTATGCCTATGTGGTGGATATCAATGATGGCTTACACATCATTGATATTTCTAATTCTTCAACCCCTGTGGAGGTCGGTTACTGTGAAACTCCGGGGGATTACACCTGGGATATTTCCATCTCTGGAGACTATGCCTTCGTGGCGAACTACGATGATGGTCTCCGTGTTATAGACATATCGAATCCTTTAAACCCCACTGAAGTCGGTTACTATGGAATAGGCTTTACCACCACAGGAGTTGCTTCAGCGGGCAATTTCGTCTACACCACTGGCAACGGCCTTAGAATACTGGATGTTTCTACACCATCAAATCCTGTTCTTCTTGGCGTGATCTACATGGTAGCATCCCGAGTGGAGATCGTTGGAAACTACGCATATGTTATCGGCAGTCAATCTTTATCGATAATTGATGTTTCATCCCCGTCAGACCCGGTTCAGACTGGTTCCTGCTCTTTTACCGGGACAGCAAGAAGATTAGCAGTTTCCGGCGACTTTGCCTATGTAACCGTTGATGGAGCAGGTATTCGTCTCATAAATATTTCGAACCCTGAAGACCCTTTTCATTGCGGCCATTACACGCCAGCCTTTGATGCTGAAGGCGTTGTATTTTCCGATAATCTTGTCTTCACTG
>JAGLQD010000505.1 GCA_023136985.1 Candidatus Sabulitectum sp.
CTTGACAGAGTAGGTGTTATCCCATTTAATCTGAAGAATGTTCCCCATTCTCTTCTTGCGGCAATATTGGGCTACGAAGGAGGAATTGGAGTCAGAAGCGGCTGTTTCTGTGCTCACCCCTACGTGGTAAGTCTTCTCAATCTGTCAGATGAGGAAGCAGAATCATGGAGAGACGAATTTCTCGCTGGAGACAAATCAAAAATGCCTGGAATGGTTAGAATGAGCCTGGGGTGCTACAGTTCGAAAGAGGATGTAGACAGATTGATTGCCATGATAAAAAAGGTAGTCGCCGGAGACTATGCAGGGGAGTATGTAGTTGTAAAGAAAACGGGTGAGTATGTACCAAAAGGATATTCTGAACCATTCGATGACTTCTTCAAATTCAACAGGTGATCTTCGCGTCGTGTGCCGGTCTTAAATTGCCGGCTTATCAGTTGATACCTGTTCCTTTCCTTTCTTCCTGATAAATTCTTGCAGAATCAATTCCCAGTGAACACAGATCTCAATCACTGAACTCAGCTGGATCTCACAAAATGCATGGAAGAATATCAAAATAAGGCATAAACAGTACCTTTTGTTGATGGTATAAACAACATCCTTCCAGCATCAGGATTGTATTATTACTTCCAACTGATTAACACAACTCTGAAAGTTAATACAGTACAAAGCTTAGAAACACCTCAGATACTGCACTTGCCTCTACTCATTTCAGTTAAGCATCAGAACAGATTCAACAATAATATCTGATCCCGATCTTAATCTGCAATAATACACTCCGCTTGATACAGGGCTTCCATCTGATCCTCTGCTATCCCAGACCGCCTTGATCTCACCACCTGATTCTGTCTCCAGAGGTATCGTTTTCACTATTCTCCCTGAAATATCGAAAATCTCTAAATGGGCATTTGCTCCAGGTGGAACAGTGTAGAAAATGTTCAATGCTCCGGTACATGGAGAAGAACCCAGACGAAGACCGGCGGAAAAGCTCAAACTGGCATCATCCGATTCGTCAACAGATGTTACAGCCTGATAGAGATACGGTGACATGTTGAAATTCGTGGAAGTCACATAAACATCCGAGTTTGCTCCGAAGGCCGGTATTGTAAAAGATACGTTGCCAGAGCCATCTGAATAGTCGGAATCCATCCAGGATCCTGAAGAAGAATCAAAGACCTTCACCGCCACCAGTGCTCCTTCCAGAGGCGAACCACCAGCAGTTACAGAGAATGTATATGTTCCCGGGCTAACAGGATCCGGGTGTGTACAGTTGATGACTGTTAATGGTGCGGTGTCGTAGTAGATATCCATTTCAGGACAACCGAAAAGCATGTGCATATGATTGTTGTCAACGGCTCCTGAACCGTAGTAGTTAAAGACTTCATTCTTCGACCAGTCTGTAACCGCGCCCATGTGACGGACTTCCTCCTGGAAGTACCCCTTGAATATCCACTTTACCAGAGAATCTGCTGCTCCGTAGGGACTGTTCGTTGTTGGCCCCATGGCCCCTATTGCACCTCTGGCATCTCCAATTGAACCTTCTCCCATCAAAGCCTCACAAAAACAGTAGTGTCCGTCAAACCAGCCTACCTGACAGGCTACCAGAGCAAACCATGGAAGCCTTCGTCCATTCTGAAGAGCAGCTATATCTCCAATATTAAAACCTGAAGGTGAAATGCTGGATACATTTCCGTGCCCGCAAAGACCAAAGATAGAAATACCGCTGTTGATAGTGTCGGAAAGAGCTGAAACTGTGGGTGTGATACCTCCGACCTCGCAGAACCAGATAGGATCCATTCCCCCAGCCATCATGTACTCCATATAATCCCAGGAGTTTGCCACAAATTCAGTATGCCCCACGCTTACACCCTTCTGAAACCAGCTTTCTTCAGTCTCATAAGGATCCATTTCATGCTGGACTATCTTCCATGCCTCGTACTGAAGATCAATGCTGGTCTCTCCTGAAAGACGCCCCACATGGATACTGGGCACACAGCCCGAGCCTATCACTCCATATACGTTGTCCGCGGAATGACCATTGAACACAGGCGATGGAACCATGTCCGAATCACCCACAAGAAGGATGTATTCAGGTGGAACAGGCCATGTGTTAAAGGCATTCTCTATGTACGCATCGATCTCTGTGGCAGTTGTTCCAATACCAGGAATGATTCCGCTAACTACCTCAAATCCCTTCCTGTTCTTCCAGTCAAGAAGGTCACTCACAGTATCAATACCATCAGCTGTTGAGATCACCAGGTAGCAGCCGTCAACCACCATGCCGGAACTTTCAAAACCCAGCACTTCCTCATATAAAGGCAAGTAACTTCTTGTGAGATCTGTACTTGTTCGCACCAGCTCATTCTCTCCAGCTTCATCTGTGGCAAAAAACCTCACAGTCAATGATGTTGTTACTTCAATATCTCCTGTGGAGGGGTTCCAGCTTACCGGGTAAAATCCCGCACGGGCGATCCTGATATCCCTTAGAATTTCAACCGATTCAAGAATTACAGGAGATTGTGGCCAGCCAGCAGAACCACTGTAAAACTCGCTGTCTACCACAAATTCAGGCCTTACCTCTCCCCTTACCGGCAGGGGTTGGAACGGCGGAATCTCCCCTGTCAGATGTATCGTAAACGATTCGCACTCAAGTACTTCATACTGGAGTTTTCCGATCTCCGGAACCTGGATCATTCTTCTTATCACAGGTACATCCGGCAGGCCTGGAACAGCGGCAAGCCCTTCACCTGGAACCCTGAGAACACTGCTGAAACCTGAGTATTCGCTAAAAAGAGATTGAAGATTAAATTCAACGGTTATGCTTCTTGAATCAGTACAGATTACTTCACCGGCACTTCCTGTCACAGGATTGTTGTAAAGAACATCCGCAAATGAGAAACTGCTCAAGAGAAGCACTGAAAGAATGAATCCAATAAAACCTGACATCTCAACCTCCAAAAAGTATTTTGAATGAACAATGCATAGAATACACTCTATCGGTGAGCAACAACAGCCCCTCTTCTAAGCACCTTACCTGAATGGTACTTACTCTGAGCAGAACGCCTGATCCTTCAAATTAGAATGCTGCAAAGGTTCATATGCTTTTCTGCGAATTCCAGTCTGTTGGCGTAGAATCTCTCTATGAAGAAGACGGTGATCCAAGGCGGATCACTTACAAGTAGAGTCCGTGATAGTGGTGTAAGAAGGTCTGAACACAGACGCCTGAAGAAACGAAATGTGAAAACTGTATGAGCTTCCTGGAGGGACTGTGTTTTTACGGTCACAACAGTAAGTGTCCCCAGGGACAATGGTCTTCCCCGGTGAACTATACGAGACTATAGTAGGATGAAGTTTTATTGTTAACCTGAGGAGTGTAGTACAATGACTGTTTCATCATCTCGGATAAATGTGTTACTTGCTCTTTCGATACTCCTGGCAGGATCGTCGCTGGCGCAAGGCGATGACCCTGTGGAAGCCTGGGTATCTCTGTTTTGTGGCCCCGGAGATGCATCCGATTTAGGCTGGGATATAGCGGTTGACCAGACCGGGAATGTATATGTTGCAGGAGACAGCCAGAGCGATAGCTGCGGTGGCGGGGGCTATGATATCGTCACAATCAAGTACGACTCCTCGGGCGTAGAGCAGTGGGTTGCCCGTTTCAACGGTCTAGTTTCGGCCATGGCACTCGACGAGGTCGGGAATGCCTATGTGACAGGGTCCAGCACCGGTGTCGACACCGGTTCCGACTGCATAACGATCAGCTATAACTCTTCCGGGGAGATACGATGGCTTGCCCGATACGACAGCCCGGAAAGTGGAGGCGATCAGGGTATCGACATCGCAGTCGACCGGGCAGGGAATGTCTTTGTGGCCGCGCTCGCTGACAATAGCTTCACTACCATCATGTACGACTCCACCGGGATTGAACAATGGGTCGTCAGCCTCAAAAACTCCGGCTCCCCCGCTGCGATCGCGCTGGATGCTGCAGGGAATGTACTCGTCACAGGACGCACGGGGCAGGGCATTTCCAACTTCGACATGGTCACGGTCAAGTACTCCCAAACAGGTGAGGAGCTGTGGGTCTCTTCGTATATAGGTCCAGCCCATGACAAGGACTTGGCAGAGGCAATCGATACTGATGCCCAGGGGAACGTTTACGTGGCCGGACGCAGCATGGGACGTGATACCGAAACGGACATAGTTACGATCCGGTACAACTGCTCCACCGGAGATGAGGAATGGGTCAGGCGCTTGGACAGGAACGGCAATGACGGAGGTGACGACCTGGTCGTTGATGAAGGAGCCGGGATCATCTATGTGACCGGGTACAGCGGTCCAGTACCGGACTATACGACCATTGCATACAGTCTCGCCGGGGAACAGAAATGGGTTGCCTTCTACCACTACCTGGAAAGAGTAGCCGACTATGCAAATGCTGTTTCGCTGGACGAATCCGGTAACATTTACGTGACCGGTGGCAGTGCCGGAGCCGACGATGGCGAATACTGTGGAGACTATGCCACAATCATGTACAACCCGTCCGGGGTACAACAGTGGGCTGCGCGATACAGCAGTCCCGGAAACCGTGACGATCAGGCGAAAGCCATTGCAGTCGACGGAGCAGGAAGCGTTTACATAACCGGGTATATCTCCGATTCCGGACATGACAACATAGCCACCATCAAGTACGAACAGAGTATGACCGAAGAATGAGCAGAACAGGACTCCCAACCCTAACTCACCGTCGAATGATAGTGCAGAATCCTTGGTTGGTATCCCACCTGATTGCCAGTTGGAAACTTTTCATCCCCTGGGTCACAAAGCTCAATGAGATGCGATTTCACCGCGCAGCATGACATTAGAGTGCTCTCGATGATGCTCTATCCCAAACTTCATCAAGGGACTTTACATACCGCAAAGGAATAGAACCATTGGTAATAAGGTGTTTTGAGTGATGCTTAAAGAATACTCAGGGATTAACTGAGATTCTCAACAACACTATGCAGTTTTGCTTCGATCTGCTGGGAAACTTCACCCAGATCTTCGCTATTTACAGCCAGCATGAATGCAACAGGATCTACCGCAAAAACTTCACGATGTGAAAGTGATTTTTTGAAAAAGCATTTGGCTTCTGAAACATTGAAAATTACAGTATACGAGTGAAGACACTATATACCTACATTTATTGGAATGAACTAGGTCTAAGATGCTATACCATTAAATTGCTAGTACTCTGTCAGATAATAAGTGACGATGTAATGCGCAGCTATCCTGAGTTCCATACTAACGTTTGGGACGCACTCGGTTACTGGCTCCGTTGCTTTCCAGTAAGGCACTGGTTTATGCGCATAGCACCGCTATGTAATTGAACCAGTAACGCAGCTGGTGCTCTGGAGAGCCAACTTGACCTTAACAGAGGGCGTCCCGAGCGATAGCACGGAGAGCCAGCAGGACGCGTCAGCTATTGCTTGACAGAGTACTA